>DBIS01000358.1 GCA_002296975.1 Deltaproteobacteria bacterium UBA796
AAGCACGCTTTCGTCGAAATGGGCAAAGTCATCCCTGCGTGAGATACGGTTCCCTTGTAAATAAACTCGGCGAATACTGCCCAGCTGGTCTCGGAGCATGCCCATGATCGCTGGGGGTTTATACAGGGGCTTCTTCATGGATGGTTTGTATCCGGTAAGCAGGCTCCGTGATAGGGCCATCATGGGAGGTCATGATGGGAACAGACGCCTACAAGGACGCTGGGGTAGACATTGAGGCGGGCTATGCGGTCGTCGATGGCATCAAGACCCATGTGGCCCGCACGCGTCGACCCGAGGTCATCGGTGGCTTGGGTGGTTTTGGGGGGCTGTTTGCCCTTGGCGCGAACTACACTGACCCGGTCTTGGTGAGCGGTACCGATGGTGTGGGGACCAAGCTGATGATCGCTGGTATGGTCGGGATTCACGACACCATCGGCATCGATTTGGTGGCGATGTGTGCCAACGACATCGTGACCAGCGGTGCAGAGCCTCTGTTTTTCTTGGATTATTTCGCGACCGGAAAGCTGAGCCCCTCGGTGACGGTCGATGTGGTGGCGGGCATCGCAGAAGGCTGTGTTCAGGCAGGGTGTGCGTTGGTCGGGGGCGAAACGGCAGAAATGCCCGGTATGTACGCGCCGGGTCATTACGATTTGGCGGGTTTTTGTGTGGGTGTGGTTGAGCGTGCCGACATGATCAACCCAGCGGCTGTGGCCGTGGGAGATGCCTTGATTGGGCTCTCCTCGAGTGGTTTGCACTCCAACGGCTACTCTTTGGTTCGAAAAATCTGTGAGGGCCTGGACTTGAGTGAAAGTCATGGGCTCGATGCCAGTTTGGGTGAGGTCTTGTTGAGGCCGACCACCATCTATGTGTCGGCAGCCCGCGCTTTGATCAAGGACTTTGATGTGCGCAGCTTGATGCACATTACCGGGGGTGGTTTTCATGAGAATATTCCCCGTGGTATTCCCGATGGTCTGGGCGTGGTGCTCAATGAAGGCGCGTGGCCAGTGCCGCCCATCTTCGACTTCTTACGTGAGCGTGGAGGGTTGAGCTCGGATGACATCGCCCACACCTTCAACGGTGGCCTCGGGATGATCGCTGTGGTGCCCGCTTTACAGGCCAAGGCCGCCGCTGAGGCAGTCGGAGGCTTTGTTGTCGGTTCTGTGGTCGCCGAGCCTGGGGTCGCGCTCAGATGAAGCCCTGTATTGGTGTGTTGATTTCGGGCTCAGGCACCAATTTAGCTGCCTTGATCGACGCATTTTCAGGGGACGATGCTAAGGCCGCTATTGGTGTGGTGATCAGCAATAGGGCAGACGCTTACGGTCTTCAGCGGGCTGTAGCTGCCGGAATTCCCGCTGTACACATCTCGAACGCCAAAAAAAGCCGGGTGGATTTTGACCGGGAGCTTATCGCAACACTTCAGGCTCACGGCGTTGAGTGGGTGGCGCTCGCGGGATTTATGCGCATCTTGAGCCCGGTGTTTCTTGAGGCGTTTACGGGGCGGGTAATTAATATTCACCCATCACTTTTACCCAGCTTTCCCGGCCTCGACGCCCAAGAACAGGCATTTAAGGCCGGTGTAAAAATAACCGGGGCGACCGTTCATTTTGTAGATGCCGGCCTTGATACCGGTAGAATCATCGCCCAAGGGGCGGTACCACGCTTTGAGGCGGACACCATCGAGGCGCTTCGGGCGCGTATTTTGGCCATGGAGCACGAACTCTTTCCGATGGTCATGGCGGCGGCGGTTTCAGGGCGCTTGAGTGTGGAGGCCGGGTGTGTAGCCATAGATGGTGCTGCTCAGGCCTTGGCGTGGCAGCCCGATAAGCCTTAGTTTTGGGCGTGGCTGCGGACCCTCTCTACTGCGATGACACCTTTGATACGTTCACACAAGCGCATCAGGTTTTGAAGCTCTCGGATGTCCAGGATTGAGACCTCTAGGATAATCTCAGCCTTATTGTCTTCGATTTGGCCTGCGGTCATTCGGGTGACGTTGATGCCCGTGGTTTTACAGACCGCGCCGATCTCTGCCAGCATGCCCATGGTATCGGTACAGATGATTCGCACCTCGCCCGAGTGGCGTCCTTGGTGCGCGCCATGCCATTGCACCGGAACACGCCGCTCGGGGTCGAGTGCGAGCATTTGGTTACAATTGGACAGGTGAACGGAGATGCCATGGCCTCGGGTGACGTAGCCTGTGACCGTTTCGCCTGGAACCGGACGGCAGCATTGGGCATAGCTGACCATCACGTCTTCGACGCCATTGATCAACACTGGGCTTTCTGTCCGCCGGCGTATCTTTTGGAACAGTTGTGTGATGGCGCCGGGATTCTCCGATGCCTTCTCAAACACATTGGCGGGTAATAATTGCCGGCATACCGCCAATGCGGTCAGCCGTCCTTGGGCGATGGCCAGGTAGACTTCCTCTGAGCGTCTAAACCCGTTTTCACGTGCTACGGCTTTGATTTCGCCATTTCGAATCAGCTTTCTGAGGGTCGCTCCGTATTTTTGAAGTTCGGCCTCTAAAAGGTTTTGGCCGATTTCGCGGCCCTTACTGCGCTCATCTTCACGGATTTCTCGCCGGATGCGTGACAGTGCACGACCGGTTTTTGCGATGCTCAGCCAGTCTCGGTTGGGGCGCTGGTCGTCACGGGTGAGGATTTCGACTGTGTCACCCGAGGTGAGCGCGTAGCGTAGGGGTACCATACGGCCGTTGACCCTGACCCCCGTACAACGGTTTCCGACCTCGGAGTGGATGGAATAGGCAAAGTCCAGGGCGGTGGCACCTAGGGGGAAAAACTTCACATCGCCACGGGGGGTAAAGGCGAAGGCTTCGGCGGCAAACAAGTCCACTTTGACCGTCTCAAGGAACTCAGCGGGGTCTTCGACCTCTCGGGCGGCCTCAAAAAGCTCGCGGAGCCTGGTGACCTTCTGGATATCGTCCTTGGAAAGTGCGAGGTGTCCCTCTTTGTATCGCCAGTGTGCCGCAATGCCATTTTCGGCAATCGCATGCATTTTTCGCGTGCGTATCTGGATTTCGATTTGCTGGCCTTGTGGTCCCATGACGACGGTATGCAAAGATTGGTACCCATTGGATTTTGGGTGGGCAACATAGTCTTTGAGCTTGTCTGGAAAATGGCGGTATTTGGCGTGAATCAGGCCCAGGGCGGTGTAGCAGGACCCCAAGTCGTCCACAAAAATTCGAAAAGCCAACAAGTCGTGGACTTGTTCAAACTCCAAGTTTTGGGCGAGCATTTTGCGGTACACGCTGAAAAGATGTTTGGATCGGCCGGTTATTTCGCTGGCCAGGGAATTCTTGGCCAACTCAGCCTGCAAGGTTTGGGATGTATCTTTGATGTATTGGTCGCGATCACTGGCACCATCGTTGAGCTTTCGGGTCAACTCTGAAAAGACGTCATCGTGCAGGTATTGAAAGCAGAGGTCTTCGAGTTCTTGTTTGACCTTGGAAAGGCCAAGCCGGTTTGCGATGGGCGCGAAGATGTCCAAGGTTTCTTGGCTGATCGCTTTTTGCCGATCGCTGCGCATATGTTGCATCGTGCGCATATTGTGCAGGCGATCCGCGAGCTTGACCAGGATGACCCGGATGTCCTTGCCCATGGCCAAAACCATCTTGCGGAAGTTCTCCGCCTGGGCTTCTTCTTTGGAGCGAAATTCCAGTTTACCAATCTTGGTGACCCCATCGACAAGCTCTGCCACCTCGTCACCAAAGAGCGAAAAGATCTCCTCTTGGGTGACCAGGCAGTCCTCCATGGTGTCGTGCAAAAGCCCAGTCGCGATGGTGTCGACGTCCATTTTCCATTCGGACAAAATTCCGGCAACGGCCAAGGGGTGGGTCAGGTAGGGCTCGCCGCTTTTTCGGGTTTGGCCTGCGTGTGCCTTTGCGGAAAAGACATAGGCTCGCATGATGACGTCGAGGTCCGCATTTTTTGCGTATTCACCGACGGTGTCAAGGATATCATTGAGTCGCATACCCACGAATGGTAGCACTGTCAGTGGCACAAGTTCAGAGTCAAATGCTCAAACAGGGCTCAATTTAGGTGGAGAATTTTGAAACCAAGCTTGGATGGCGGTGGCTCCGCATCAACTCAGCCAGCAACACAGCCTGAAATTGGTCGTGGGCACTGGCCAATTCGTCGTTGACCACAAGGTAGTCAAAGTTGCCGCACTCACGCAGCTGTAAATTGGCCTCTTCGATTCTTCGGGCGATGGCCTCGGCCGAGTCGGTGGCGCGGCGGGCGAGTCTGGCGGCGAGGGTGTCGATATTGGGCGGGAGTACAAAAATGCTCACTTGGTTGACGCCGCTATTTCGGACTTGGGCTGCACCCTGGGTGTCGATATCGAGCAAAATACTGGACCCACTGGCCAAGGCAGTATCGATGGGTGCCTTGAGGGTGCCATAGCAATTGCCGTAAACCTCGGCCCACTCCAAAAAGTCGCCCTGGGCTACCCGTTCCATAAATGCTGGGCGGTCGATAAACAGGTAGTCGACGCCGTCGGTTTCCCCTTCGCGAATGGGCCGAGTGGTGGCCGAGACTGAAAACTGAAGTTTGGGGACCGCCGAAAGCGCTTGTCGCACCAATGTGGTTTTTCCTGTGCCGCTCGCACCTGTGACCACGAAAAGTGCGCCTTGGGCGGGGGCGGTCCATGTGTTGGTGTACAGGCTCACAGTGCGCTCCTTATTCGACGTTCGCGGCTTGTTCTCGCATCCGCTCAAGCACGCTTTTCATGTCGACAACACGATTTGCTACGGGGGTCTCAGCGGCTTTGGATCCGATCGTGTTGATTTCTCGATTGAGTTCTTGGAGGAGAAAGTCCAGTTTACGGCCGATCGGCTCGGTATTTTCGAGGGCCTCGGCAAACTGCGCGGCGTGGCTTGATATCCGGGTCAATTCCTCAGAGACATCCGCTTTATCGGCGAGCAGTGCGGCCTCTTGGGCCAGGCGGGCGGGGTCGATGCGGTCGGATAGAATGCGGGTGATGCGTTCTTCGATACGGGCGTGCAGGCGGTTGACGATGCCCTCGGCATGGCTCGCGACTTCGGCGCGCAGATCGATCACCCGATTGAGGTTGGCTGACAAGTCGGTGTACAGGGCGCTGCCTTCTTGGGCGCGCATGCGTTCGAGCTCGTCTGCGGCGGCCATGAGTGCAGTGGAGACCAAATCCCATTCACTCAAGGGGTCGGTCTCTCGCTCGGCGATCACCAGGACCCCGGGTTGTTCCAAGATCCACGAGGTCGGGATGGTGTCTTCATTTCTTGCGAGGCGCTTGGAGACCTCTTGGGCTGCCAATAAATAATGCTCAGCCAATGCGGGGTCAGCCCGAACGGTTTGGTCGGTCCCGATGACCTCTCGGCGGACGTAAACATCTATTCGTCCCCGAGCAAAGCGGTCTTTGAGGGATTTTTGTATGCGTGCTTCGACCACGGAATACACCCGTGGCGTTCGGATTTGAACGTCACGGTAGCGGTTGTTCACACTTTTCATTTCGACGACGACGGTGATGCTTCCATTGGAGGCTTCACCGCGGCCAAATCCGGTCATTGACTTCATGGGGGGACACTAACCGGTTGGAGCGCTCACTCGAGGCTGAAGTCGAGCAGGCGTTGGCCTTGTTCCGTCGTTAGGCCCCAGGCGGTCGACAAGGGAAGCGTGGGGTTCTCCTTCCAGGCCATGGGCACAGGGATGGCGCGCACATCTTTTGGGTAAAGGTCCAAGCGCGAGCCGCGCTCCATGCGCAACAGGCCGTCGACCAATGGGTCGGTGATCAAGCTGTGGAGCAGCTCGGGGCTAAAGGCTTTGTCATCCGGGCGGACCACGGTGAGGGTGTGGCCTGCATACAGCCCGGAGCGGTCCACCCATGCGCGCACGGGGCCTCGGCCTCGAATGCGTTGGACCAGCACCTTGGGGGCCGAAAAAAGCCCAGGACTTTTGGCGCGATGCATGCTTTCTGGGCGGTAGTCGAGCCATAAGGTTCGCCCTTTGGATAGGTCTTTGGCGTCGACATAGGGCACACGGTCTGGGGCTGGATGGTCATGGAGTAAAACCTGTTTTCCGCCATGACTTCCGTGGCTGACCACACCGGTGTCTATGGTGGCCACCGTGCCCAATCCAATCGATTGAGTGCGAATATGGGCCACGATTTCGGGGTCGCCGGGGCGAAGGTTGGCCTGTAAGGGTACGCCCGAGAGGCGTAATAAACTATGGGGCTGAAGTCCGTGGTCGGGCAAGGGCGCAGGACCGGCGCCCACGCGCATATGGATCATGACCACCCCAACTTGGGCCCCTGGAAATGCTGTTGGTGAACTGAGCCCCGTGATGCGATGGGTGGTGATCCAAGCCTCTCGGAGTGGTTGACCATAGGGCTGGTTCATCATGGGCGCCGGGAGGATTAAACCCACGCCACCACCTGGGTTGACCCGCTGTACGGCGATGGCTGCAAAGGGGACGGCAAGGTCAAATCTCCCGGTAAGCCAGGGCATCCGCTGTCGAAGAACTTCACGGGTGCGCTTGTTTTGGCGCTCAGGAGAAACAAATGGCGGGTTTCCAACCACGATATCGGCCTGGCCCTCCGTGATGAGGCCATCTCCAACGGTGATTTTTGCCCGAGGTAGGGCAACCTGGGCGACGGCTGCGGCAATTGGGTCGAGCTCAATGGCGTGAATCTCAGCGAGACCCCGTTCGGCCATCGCGACCAAAAATGCACCGGTTCCTGCTGCGGGATCGAGTCCGACCGATACCGTACGCGTGGCGGCAGAGAGGGCACCATGGACTGTGGCGCGTGCCATGTCTCGGGGGGTGTCGAATGCGCCCCGCGCTTTTCGGCCACTCCGGTCAATACAGGGGTATGGAGCCCCTTTTGGCACTGTGACGATGACTTTTGGATGGCCGAGCGGATGTACGCTTAAATCTGCGCTCAAGCCTAAATCGTAGGGCGCGGGCATCATTTTGGCCCGGGCTACCATGCCTGCTTTATAGACGACATCCCAAGGGTCTGGGCCGGCTGCTAAGGCAGCGGATGTCGCCGCGAGAATGGGGCATTGCTCGACGGCGGCGGACTTTAGCCATGCTGTGAGTATGGTGTTCATGGGGCCACCCCAATGTCTGTAAAGACAGCCTCTAATTCTCTGGCGCGTTGAGCCCAAGTTCGTTGAAATGCGTTGCGGGGAGGGGCATTCCAGGCGGCATCGATGGCGCTTGTGATCGAATCGATATTTTCGGCTTCGTAAAAATGGAAAGGTGTGCGGGTGAGCGCAGCGATCTCCCTGGTTGCTGGGGTGTCTGCGATCACGATCGGCTTTGTGGTGGCCAGGTAGTCCCACAACTTGAGCGGGCTGGTCAGCTGGTGAGAGAAGATATTATTGCCGAGCGGCACCACGAGGACCCGTGCGGCGGCGATGATGTCGTTGATTCTGCCGTGAACCACGGGGGCCAAGAGCTTTAAGGTGGCCGATTGCGGATGTGCTTGGCGTTCGCTCTCGGTGCCACCAATCCACAACATTTGCCGGGTTGGGGCTAATCGCCGGCCCGCAGCCAATACCGCGTTGACGCCTTTATTGGGGCGCATGGAGCCCAACACCAGTGCTTGTTCGGAGGGCAGACGGTTTTGGGCCAAGGGTGGGGGCAGGTGGGAGGCATTATGACAAACCGTGATGGGTAGCATGGGGCTGTATGCATCAGTCCAGGCCTGTGCGGTACCCCCACAATTCGCGATCATGGCATCGATGACTGTGAGGCATTGGCGCTCTTGGGCTTTATGCTCGGTGATGTCAGGCAGCAGCAGGCTTTGTAATCCGTGGGTCTCGAGGACGACTTTGTGTCCTTTTTTTCCGTGGCTGTCGATGGCTGCGAGCATCCGCTTGATGTCTCGGGCCAAGACCACGCCCGGTGGCCCGTGCCACCATGTGGAGATTTTCCGCCTAAACCACAAGCCAGCGAGTCCGCGGTGTGCCACAGGGGCGATGGATACTTTAAAATGTGGATGGGGTGAAAGCCCCATGGCCCGATACAGTTCGCTTGGGGGTATTGGGCCGCGGTTGGCAAAGAGGGCGACCTCGTGGCCCAGGGTCGCGAGGGCATGGCAACTGCGAAACACTTGGATGGATTGGGCCCGAGTGTCTGGCAAAACCGGCCGGTAAAGATGAAGAATTCTCATGAATTTAAGGCCGCATCCAGGGCTGCGATTGCCCGGGCTGCGCCATGATGTTCAGCCACCCAAATCCGTGCTTGCTCGCCCCGTTGGCCATCTGCTAACCACCGATTAATGGCGGCTCCGTTGGGGGTGTCGGGGGCGCTTAGGACCAGCCCCACACCCACGGCCTCGGGTACGCCACCGGTGGCACAGCCCAAGGCGGGCACACCCATGGCGGCGGCCTCGAGCAAACATAGGCCGAGACCTTCGCCACCGAGACCGTCGGGTGTTGTGCGTGGTGTGAGGACGATGGCCGCCGATTGGCCGATGATTTCCAGGGCTTGGTGTCTGGGCAAAACCCCGTGTGCAATGGTGCCCTCTGGCCCTTGGTCGGGTCCGACAAGATGAAGGGTGCGACCGGTGGATTTAGCGATGGCGATGGCCCGATCAATGCCTTTTCGCTCGGTGGGCCGAGCCACACACACCAGGGCGTCGCCTCGGGTTTTTGCCTGAACTGTATCCAAGTTTAGGGGCATCGGCAGGACGGTCACCGGTGCGGTCGCACAGCCGAGTCGGTCGAGGTCCTGGGCCAAAAACTGCGAAACCGGCAGGCAAATCTTGGACTTGGATATGACCGCTTTCAGGGCGCTTGGCGCTGTTTTCAAGGTTGTGATTTCAGAGCCATGAAAGGCGATGGCCAGGGGGTGCGCCCCTGAAATTTGAGTGGCCAGTGGCCAGGTGGCGGCCAAGACCAAGTCGAGCTTTCCAAGCCGGCCATAGGTGGCCATGGCCATCCACCAGCCCGCGTATTTTGACCAGCTTCGGCCCCAAACCCGGCGCACTGAAAAGGGAAGGGCTGCATCGTGTTTGGCGGTGTCTTCTGGGTTTCCTGTGGCTTTCGCGAACACCGTAAGCTCATGACCTGCCGCGCTCAACGCTGTGGCCATATCCATGCTCCATGCGCTGACGCCACCGATAAATCCGGGGGGGAAGTCCAAGGTTAGCAGGGCCACTTTCATAGCAGACCTGCCAATTCAGCCCATACATCGCCGACACCGACAGCCTTCATGCAGGCGTGGTCGCCGGTGGGGCAGGAGACACCGCCGTGGCGGGAGCATGGGCTGCACCCAGGCGCTGAGCTGAGGGCAGTACCCGGATGGCACCAGTAGCCGTCGCTTGGGTGTGTGGGGCCAAAAATACCGATGGTGTAAACGCCGATACAGGCGGCGAGGTGGGTGAGTCCGGTGTCACCACCGACGGCGGCACCGGCAGTTTTTATGGCGGCCAAGGTGCGCTGGAATCCGTTTTCGGCCAAAGCGGAGGCGCTGGGGCCAATCTGCTCACAGATTTGCATTAAAAGTGGTTTGTCTGAGGCCGAACCGACCACAATCACCGGCCCTGGCCATCGCTGGCCAAGTTGTGCAAAACGGTCGGCGGGCCATCGCTTGGTGGCATGGGCGGCACCCGGAAAGAGCAACAAGGTCTCGCCCTTGGTGTGTGGGCCCCATGCTGAGGTGCTCGGGTTGACCCCTGCGGCCTCGGCGTAGCGCTCTAAAACCGGTGGGGCCGGTGCGATTTTCAGGGCTGGCCGAAGGCGTCGTCTAAGGTCGTGGCGCTTTACTCGGGTGACTTGGCTGGGACTAAAAGCTGTGGCGAATCGTGAGCGGGGCGAGGCGTGAAGGTCGATGATGCGGTCAAATCCTCGAAGTCCAGCGCGGCCGTGGGCTTCCCAGGTTCGCACCTCAACGACCCCAGGGAGAGCGATGGCCAACTCAGCGTACCGCTCCAAAGTCAAAAACACGACATCGCCGAGCTTTGCCGTGATGGCGCCAGCGAGCACAATGTCCCCCAAGGACGAAAAACGGATCACCAAAGTGCTCATCGCAGCAACTCGAGTAGCTTTGTTGCGGGGGTGTCCAAGCAGGGCGGCTGTGTTTGCCCGAGGGGACATACTTTTTTGTAGCAGGGCTGACAGGGGAGCGAATCGAGGCTGTGGGCTGTCGCTCCAGCTGGGCCTGTGTGCTGCGGTGTTGTAGAGCCGAAAATGACGTGGACAGACGCCGGCGCTAAACCCGCACCCAGCCGTGCAGCGGCGGCAAGGTGTGCGAGTCCTGAATCGTTGCCCACGACCGCGCACACTTTCGCGCTTACAGCTGAAAACACGCCAAGGCTGAGGGGTGGCAATCGGCGATGGTTGCCTGCGATTTTGGCCAGGGCATCACACTCGCCGGGGCCGGCAGCAAACACCGCTCGGCTGCCAAGACCATCGGCTAAAGCGTGAAAGTTCGGCCAGCCAACGGTGGCCTGGCTGTTGGATAGTGGCAAAAGCAGCACATCTTCGGGCTGCATCTGTGGGGCGTGTGAGACTTCTGCGGCGCTGGGAATAAACCTTGGCGCGGGGGCGATGTCTTGGGCTTTGACCCCCGCGGCACAGGCGAGCGCACCATAGGTCTCACGGCGGTGGCCAATCGGTTCTTCGACCACCTCGCTGAGCAACCATCGGCGCCAGTCACCCGGAACACCGATACGGCGAGGGGTGTGGCGCAGCGCCCACGCCGCCGAAAAGCTGGGTTTGAACAACACCGCAGTGTGCGGGGTTTTGGTATCGGGCACCACCGCGATGGGCTGGCCATACAGTCGGGCTGCCCATGATGGGCCGATGATTTGAACCGATCCCAATTGGGCGATCGCGTTCACAGCAGGGAGGGCCATCACCCCATCACCGAGGTGGTCGGGTACGCGGAGGACAAATGCAGGCATTCGTAGCTTTAACGCTTTTTCTTTCGGTTCTTCTTTCGGGATTTTCGGTCTGCGCGGCGTTTGTTGGCCAGTGCGATTTTTTCTGCTTTGGATAGGGTGCCCTGACCATCGCTGAAAGGATCGCCGCCCATTCCGCCCATGCC
>DBIS01000247.1:0-4029 GCA_002296975.1 Deltaproteobacteria bacterium UBA796
CAGGCTTGAACCTGGTATTATATATGTTTTGCCAGAATCGAACCCCATCGCTGCGTGACCATATGCGCCCATCAACAGTTCGGGCAAGCCATCGCCATCCATATCGCCCGCACTTCCCACGGAATGCCCCAATCGGTTGTTTTCGGCCTCACCGATAAAGCTAATGTCTGCACCTGCCGTAGATCGCACGCCTGGGGTGCCCAAACTCGCACCCAAAAACAAGTACACACGCCCCACATCGGTCACGGGGTTGTCGTTGCGGTAGCCACAGATCAAAAAATCATCGAGCCCATCGCCATCAACATCTCCGGCGGGCCCGGCGGCATGCCCGGCCTCTTCTGTATCGGTCTGCCCCGTGAATGCGATCGGCATATCCCCAAGCGCGTAAGTGCCCGGCCCAGCCGCGATATCTGCACCGCGCACCAGGTACACCTTTCCACCATCTTCAGCACCCTCGTCATTAAAGTAGGCCGGGACTAAGAAATCGCCCAAACCATCTGCGTCGACATCGCCGACCATCGTCAAACTCGCTCCTGCGGCATCGTCTAGATACTCACCAATGAAAATATAATCCGAATCTGCCAACTCAAAGGTCGACGACGACCACCCGGTGAAGCCGCCCTGAATAAGTACAGAGGCTGTGGCCGTCACGGAGTATTCTTCGCCATCGAAAGCCGAGACATGACAAGTCCACCTCTCGCCAGCAGACAAGGCCGAGGCTGGCACCTGAGCGACATTGGGTGGGGGCTCGGGCGGTGTGGTGCCGGTATCGGGAGGTGTGGCGCCACCCCCATCATCCATGGGCGGTGGTATGGCCTCCCAAGCTGAGCCGTCCCGTGTCCACTCAACTTTGAGGGTGGTCTCGTCGCCATCAATGTCCTCAACATCATCGACCACACACCCCAAATCATCGATATTGGCGAAGGGGTGGGCCGGAAAAATGCTCACATTTGGCGCAAGTGGCGGGGGGTTTTGAATGGTGAGCGTGTTCGACCACACGCCATCACCATCAGCGATTGGCTCTACAAATAGAGACACCGCGTCGCCCTTTTCGAAGTTGGATGCTGGCAAGGCTGCGCCGTCAGTGCCGCTGATTGTCTCACCATCAACAAACCAGCGAAGTGTCACGATGTCTTCGCCATCAGCAACAACCACCTCAACCCCGTCTACCACGACCGTCCCGATGATTTCGTCCGATGTGCCGGCGCCATCAGGACCAATGCTGACCGACATGAGCCCCCGCAATCCCACAGCCGCCACGCAGACCCCATCCGCATCAAAGCTGTAGCCGCTCGCACACGGTGAGCGCTTGTCGGCACAACCGGCGATTATCAAGAGGGCAGAAAACCAGTGGGCACCAAACATGGAATGCAGCTTAGCCGATTCTCCGCGGACTGGAGGGCTCACCGCGACGCCTTCGTATACGCCACATCATGCCCAACAGCGCCAAACCCGAAAGGCTCCCTCCGACCGGTGCACTCGAACAGCCAGATACCTTTTCTTTTGGCGGTTCCGGGGGGTGGTATTCCGGGGCGGCCGTCACGACACAATCGGCGTCCTCTCTGTCGCAGTCGTCGTCGCAAACCCCATCGCCATATAAGCCCCAAACCTCACAACGGTCCCGGCTGCCGTGGACCCACTCAACCTGCTCCAAAATCCACTCGGACACCGTGTCTACCCGGGTAGATCCCGATTGGGACTCACAGTTTTGGTCTGCCCAAGAATGGACCGCCCATTGAACCCAGGCTTGTCCATCATGATAAAGCTGAGGCCCGCCGCTATCGCCACTGCACACATTTGCGCCGTCAGTATTGGTGGATGAACTGGAGTAGATAAAAGTCGTGTCGACCTCGTCGATGGTCAACACCGCCGAACGCTTAATTCCAGAGCCGCTCCCATCAGAATCAGAGATACCGAAGCCGACGGATGTGAGCACTGCATCCACTGCGAGCGCATCAATTTTGTCTGTGGCAATCCACACCGGCTCAACAAAATAGACCGG
This sequence comes from Deltaproteobacteria bacterium UBA796, assembly GCA_002296975.1. Taxonomy (GTDB): domain Bacteria; phylum Myxococcota_A; class UBA796; order UBA796; family UBA796; genus UBA796. The sequence continues at coordinate 2,003 of DBIS01000247.1, forward strand.
CTCCTCCAAGACCAATATGCCCACATCATTTCGCCCTAAGGTACCGAGTGGACCGTTGGACAAAGGCACATATTCAGGATGAATCCAACCATCCGAAAAGCCGACCAATCTGGCATCAACGAGGTTCGGCCCAAAAAAGGCCTGACCCACAGCGACCACCACATCCATCGACAAGTCCGCGCTACAATGGGCGGCGGTCAGAATGATTTCAGGCGTTATCAAAGACCCGGTACAAGCGCTAAACCGCCGGCCGCCGAAATCGGCACCCAAGGCGACCGTAAAATCGAAGCCGCTTTCCAGCTTGGCGTTGACCAAATCTTGCCCAAATGCTGGACCCAGGGTTGTGATGAGGAGTGGCCACATCAGCGCAACCAAATCCGTTCGTGGGATGCGCAAGCAGAAGGCAGCCAATCCGGTTGTATGGGTGCTTTAGGGACACTGGACGGCGTGGCGCTTTGAGGCGCGGGGGGCCCTTGAACTGCGAGGGGACCTGAAAGCATGCCAAGACGCAGGACGGCATCGGAAGCCGCCGCAGCGAAAACGCCGAGGACATCGAGGTCTATGTTATCGATGGTGTCACAGCTTTGATGGTAGCATTCATCGCAAGACTCACCAGCAATCCCGCCGAAAATATCAGCTTCGTCCGCGGTTTTTATCTGCTCAGCACCACTAAATAAACCCCCAGCAGGGATTCCAGTCCAAATGAATGGCCCGTAGTCGGATCGACCATCAAAGGGGGTCTCCTGAAGAGCGAGTCCTTCGGCTGCAAACCAAGCACCGAAAATCTGCTCAATTTCAACCGAACCCGGGGGCCCCGACTCTCCACCCATGCTGCCATCGGCATCATAGGCCATGCGGACGGGGTTGGGCGAAGCGACCATATCAAAGTTGAGGTTGGCTAAAATTCGCGCCCGGTCGGCGTCATCCATCGAAAACACATAGTCCATAGACCCAAGCAGCCCGAGTTCTTCACCGCCCCAAAACACAAAGCGAAGCTGGTTGTCGGTCTCCACATTTTCGGCTGCGATTTGAATGGCCATCTCGAGGACCAAGGCCACACCAGACCCGTTGTCGTTAATTCCAGGGCCAGCGTCTACAGAGTCGAGGTGCGCACCGACCACCACCACCCGAGCGTCATCACCACCCGTCTCTACGACAATGTTTTGAGTGGGCAGTTCTACACGCCCAAAATCCGCAACCACACTCACCAGGGTCGCTGGCGGCAAGGCGATCAATGCCTCAGCGACTGCGTAGGATAGCGCATAAACAGGCACGATATTATCAGTGTCTGCATCGAGTGCGCCGCCAAACAGTGCCGTCTGACCCGGGCGACCTTGATTGAAAATCAACACCGCTGAAGCCCCCGCGCTGACGGCATGGCTCACCTTGACCTGGAAGGAACAACCCCCACGCTGAATCAAGGCGATATTCCCGCCTGTGAAGCCAACAAAGTCGGTGGCCTCGCAGCCACTCGAGATGCCCACACCATCGGCGGGGGGCATCGTCAGGTTGACTTCAGACAGCGCAGCGGTGACGCTCCCCGAGCCCGAATGCCCGAAAATCAGGAAATCTTCACGATAGCTTAGGGGGTCAAGGCCAACCGCAGACACCTCGGCCTCAGAATTCCAAACGTCTTTGCTGATGTTGAATTCGTGGGCGGCCACGGTGTATCCAGCTGCCTCGAGTTCACCCCGCACATAATCGGCTGAGGCATCGTAGCCCGAAGAGCCCGCTCCCCGGTGCCCGTCATTCGCGACCGCGATGTCCATCAGTGTGTTGAGGTGCCCAAGCATGGCGGCCCGAGACAATATAAGCTCCGGCATATCAGATGGGCTTGAACCAAGGCCGCTATCGTGGAATTCGCTGCCGGAATCGACATTGTCAGCGGTTTCGCCGCTGGTGTCTGTGGCGTCCACAACATCAGCATTTGTCTTCTCGCCACCACATGACGCCATGCACACGAGCAAAGATGACACTCGAAATATAGCCTTCATTCAACCTCCGCAGGACAGTCTATCTCAGGGAGA
>DBIS01000247.1:4326-6871 GCA_002296975.1 Deltaproteobacteria bacterium UBA796
ACAACCTCCGCAGGACTGTCTATCTCAGGGAGATGTGTCCGGAGTCACCTGTTTGTCAAGGGGGGCCAGCACACCGAGCGGTCGCAACGCCCGCATGTCCGCCTTCACATCATGAATCAACACCCACGCCTCGGCACCCGGATGGTGGGCAGCCATAAACGCGCGGGTTTGCTCCAAATCGGGCAATGCGTGGCGGATTTGAAGACCGCCTTGTATCTGAGCCGGATTGGCCAGCAGCCAGCCATCCCCCGCCTCGAGCATGGGGTCACAAACAAATTCATCGACCCCAAGCTTGGGCCATGCGGTGAAACGAGAGCCCTCACCCTTCATAAACACCACCCCCTCTTGGATCCCTGCGGCCTTAATTTGCTCAGCCAATCCCCCATCTACACACCAATATTTATCACTGAGTTCTGGGGCCACCCGACTGATGCCCACTACGGCCAAACCGATGACACTCAACCGACGCCAAAAAGTTGGGACGCGTACCAAAACTGCGGCCATCGCGATGGGAACAACCAGGTAAAGCGGGTGCCAAAACCGTGCACCATAAGCCAGGCCAGGACTCCAATACAACCCATACCCAAACACCGTCAGCGCAACCCAGATCAACCCGCCACGGGCACCCAAGCGCCAAGCCCCCAAAGCCGCGATGAGCGTGCCACCGTGAACACCGAGCAACAACCCATCAAAACGACCCCAAGCGAGGGCCATCAACTTTAGGGCCTTCAATGGGGAGTGGCCCCAGGTGCCCAAAGTTGGCGCGCAGCCTACATCCGCACCGAAACCCAAGCGATTACAGCCGATGCGGTCTTGCCACTGGTCGAACCAAGCCGACATCGGAAACTGAAAAACATCACCAGTCAGTTGGTAATTGTCGAACCCAACCAAGCCCACACCCACAGCGGGTAGCCCAACCCACACCCAACGCATGCGCGCGTCTCTGGCCCCTGCGAGGCCAAGGGCCAACAGCGGGCCGGCAAGTAAGAGTGCATCAAAGGGCCGTGCCAAAATCACATACAGCGCAGCGAGAGCACCCCAAAACCAAGGCCACTTGGATGCTTTCATCTCCAAGGCCACCACCATCAAAACACCGAGCGCCAACAACACCGAGGTATGGGGCATTTTACTGCCTGCCAGCAACCAAACCCCTGGAGAAAATGCCACCAACAAGGCCGCTGTTCGGGCCACGGCCCCGTCAACGACGGTCAGGGCGATGCGATAGACCACCCAAGGCAACAGTGAGGCGGCGAGCGGATTCAGCCACGCGGCCAAACCCAGGGCCTCAAATGGGGCCAACAGTGCAGGCCAGCCAGGTGGAAAAGGGCTAAACATAGCTGCATTGACATCCCAAAACGGCATCGACCACATCGACGGGTTGTCTGCGAATGGCCCCACCCGCTGCACTGAAGCAAACAACCGGGACTGAAGGGTGTAGGCAATCTCGTCACTGACATGGGCGATGCCCCCCAAGGCAATTTGAGCCACCCAGGCCGAAACCGAACCGCACGCGAGGCCACACATGATCAACCAGCGTGTCGCCGGGGATTTATCGCCCTGTGTGACCAAAATCGGAACCTCCGTACCTCGATTGTTCCCTAGGCTGGCGCTTGGAGCAAATCGCAGCCAATTTGCGCCAGATCAATTCACCCAAAAACCATCCAAATTCGCTCCGTTGACGCGGGCCAATTTTAGCCCCCGATGCGACACATACCCTTGACTGATACAAAGCTGGGCGGCGGTCCAAGCACGCGACGGCCACTGACTTTTTCTGCTTGGCGTATGGTTGTCTTGCGCGGGGGTCGCGCACGGATACGAACTTGTTGGGTGGGCACACTGTGGTGAAGAAAAAGGTCGAATCTGTGGCATCAGGCGAACATGGACGGCAGGAATATGTTCGCGTACTTTTTGCGCTATACCGCAGCCAACACACCGGAATTCTGGATATCCAGTTTGGAAAAAAGAGCCGAAAACTATACTTTTTAGGCGGAAATCCGGTCGGGTACCGCTCTGATTTGCCCGAAGACGAGATTGGACGCACCCTGGTTAACGCCAACCTTTTACCCGCAAAACAGGTCAACTACTTTCGCGAAAAACTGAGCGAGGGCGAAAACCTCGAGCACGCCATCGTGATGAGCGGGGCGTTGACCACAGAACAAATCGCAAAGCACAAACGCGCCAGGCTGGCCACCAATATTGGATCACCCTTAATGTGGGGATCTGGGTCTTGGACGTTTTATCCACGCCCATCCACCCAGGTAAGCCGTATCGACCCTGCGCTGCGGCCCGACGCCGACACCCTCGCATCACTTTGGCGTGCGGTCCAGCAACATGTCAGCATGGATGAGGTTTTCCCGACTGTGACTGCACCAAAGGCCGGTATGGCGGCGCTCGACCCACTCTGCGGTGCACTGTTTGGTGGCTTCCAAGTCGACAGTCCTTTTGACGCAGTGCCTGATGCCATCGCCGACGGCAGCTCTATCGAGGAGGTTTTCCGAAAGCTTCCCGACACCTCGGGCAACTAGGTGAAGTTGCTGTGGGTGCT
>DBIS01000181.1 GCA_002296975.1 Deltaproteobacteria bacterium UBA796
CCTCCCGCAGTTCCCCGCAGCGCTCTTCTCCCCAGCGAAAATCAATGCAGTTACCTCTTAAAGCCACGTTTGACGTTGCCGGCACCGCCCCTGTCCACTTGGATATGGCTGGCGAAGTTTGGTCTTTGGTCATCGATCCCGATATTTCGTGGGACGCTGCACGCGCACACATCGCCGATGATTTTTCGGACCGTGCAGATGAGTTGCACGGCCGCAGCTTGCGCCTGGATTTGGGGGGCCGCACCCTCGATCTGATGGAGGTCCGCCGGATATCCACCTTGCTTCGCGATGGATTTAAAGCTGCGATTATCGGCATTGAATGTAGCCCAGAAGCGGTGCATCGCTACGCAGAGTCGGCCTTCAAGATGCCGTTGATCGCGCCTGCACTCGACACGCGTCCGCGCATGCCCTTGGTGTTTACGGGGGCGCCGTTCGCAGCTGTGGAGCCTGAGCCTGAAAACCTTCAATCCGAAGACGAGATGTCCTTGGCTGACGGTGCGGTCGCCACGGACCTACCCCAGGTCAAAGATGCCCTCGAGGCGGTAGCAGAGAGCGCCTTTTTAGACGGCTTGGTCACGGGCCTTGAGGAAACAGACCACCTGATCGAGGTGGAGTGTACTGACATTATCGAACCCGATGGGACCTTGCCTTCAGAGGCTGGCCGTCGGGTGATGGTGGTCGAAAAGACGCTTCGCTCAGGCAAGACCATTCGCTTCGCGGGCGATGTGATGGTTTATGGCGACGTCAACGCTGGTGCGCACATTGAGGCCGACGGCAACATCATCGTGTTTGGGTCGCTTCGCGGTCTCGCTCACGCGGGTGCTCGCGGTGATGGACGCGCCGTCATCCTTAGCTTCGACTTGGGTGCCACTCAGCTTCGCATTGCCAGTCACATCGGGGTCGTCACAGAGGCGCCCGTCGATTCAGACCTTCCTGCAGACCCGCAAGGCTTTGCCAAGGTCCGCGGCGACCTGATGGGTAGCCTCGGTAAAATGTTCAAACGTGCGCAACTTTCTTCCCGTGATTTCAAGCCCGAAATCGCCTGGGTTGAAGGCGGTGAAATTCGAATCGGTTCCTATCAGGGTCGCTTGCCGGCCTAATCCCTCCCCCGGCGGCCATCTGGTCGCCATCCCTCCTCCTGGAGTACAGTCATGAGCGAATGTATCGTTGTCACATCCGGTAAAGGCGGCGTGGGTAAAACCACGTGTTCAGCCAACCTCGGTGTGTCGCTCGCCCTTCAAGGCGCGACCGTCGCGGTTGTGGATGCCGATATTGGCCTCCGTAATCTCGATGTTATCTTGGGCCTCGAGAATCGAATTGTCTACGACCTGGTTCACGTCATCGAAGGCGAGTGCCGGTTGAAGCAAGCACTCATTCGAGACAAGCGCGCGGAGGGGCTCTACCTGCTTCCCGCAGCCCAAACCCGTGACAAAAACTCCGTGACGCCGCAACAAATGCGCGAGCTGATCAACGAACTCAAAGAAGAGTTCGATTATGTGTTGGTCGATTGTCCTGCGGGCATCGAGCAGGGCTTCAAGAACGCCGTCGCCGGAGCAGATCGCGCCATCATCGTGACCACCCCCGAGGTGAGCGCCATCCGAGATGCAGATCGCATTATTGGAATGGTAGAGGCCGCTGAGCTTCCTGAGCCTCATCTGGTCATCAACCGCTACCGCAGTAAGATGGTCCGTCGTGGTGACATGATGAACAAAGAGGACATTCTCGAGATTTTGGCGATTCCATTGCTCGGTATTGTCCCTGACCACGAGGACATCATCATTTCGTCAAACCGGGGAATCCCCGTGGTCTTTGATGAGACAAGTGTGGTCGGTGAGGCCTTCCGCCGAATCGGACGCCGGCTCCATGGTGAGCCAAATGTTCCAGAGTTGGACTTCAGTGAAGGCAACGGTATCTGGGGCACAATGAAGCGCTGGATGGGCTTGGCCCAAGGAGTTGCATAATGACCGAGCTCTTCAATAGGTTTTTGAACCGTAAAGATTCATCCAAAGACGATGCGAAAGCCCGTCTCAAAGTGCTTCTTATCCATGACCAGGTCGATCTGACCCCGGCGCAGCTGGATGCGATGCAAGAGGAAATCACAGCAGTGATTCAAAAATATGTCGAAATCGACCGCGAAAACTCCGTCGTTCGCCTCGAGCGAGGTGATGACAGAATCGCGCTTATCAGTTCGGTGCCTGTGCGCCGCGTCATTGAGCGAGGCCTTCCTGCTTAGATAGGATCGCTCTGACACCCCCAGACCCCGGGTGCTGCACCCCCAAATCCCCTAAGCAGCATCCGGGGTTCTTATTTGTCTAGACGAGGAGCATGCCGGCTTGCCGGAGTTTGCTCCATCTGCGTTTGTACCGGCTCCAGTCTCCTGGGAATACCGCAACGGCCGCGCCCAACTCCAAAGGTGCTTGGCTTGGGTGTGCGGCCTCGATGACTTCCCATAGCCACTGTCTTTCAGCAGGGCGGCCGCCGATAAGGGTTTGGCTGTCCACTGAGTGGATGGTGAGGCCGTCTGAGCCCTCAAGGGCATTCCCGCCGATCCAGACCAGTCGCTTTGCTGTGTTGTGGTTTGGGTCAAGCCCTGTGCTCCTCAAGGCAGTGGCGATGCGACTGGGAGATTCGGTGGTGGGCATGAGCGGCGGATCAAACCAAATATGCACGGGGCGGTCAAAGTCTTTAGCGCTCATCCAGGCCTGAACAGCATGGACCAAGCCGCGGTCAAAACGGTCGGCATTGGCGCGGGTTTTGTCGATATGGGGGATGTCGTTTGTCGCGAAGAGTTTGCCCGCAGGCAGTGGGGGAATTTCGATCCCATATTTTAGGGGGTTTTGGTAGACGGCAGAGTGCCGTGTGAGCACGAAACGGTGCCAAAAAGCGCTCGATAGGATTCCGCTCTCGAACATTTGGCGGACCACTTCCATGGCGTCTACGGTTTCTTGTTCGGTTTGGGTTGGGAAGCCGTACATCAGGTAGGCGTGGACCATGACGCCGGCATCGGTGAACGCTTGGGCGGCCACAGCAGCTTGTTCGATCGTGATGCCCTTTTCCATGAGGGTGAGCAGTCGGTCAGAGGCCACCTCGAGGCCGCCGGTGACTGCCACCAGTCCACTTGCTGCAAGCAGCCGCGCGACGTCTGGGGTGAAGGCGCGTTCAAAGCGAATATTGCCCCACCAGGTGACGGTCATGCCACGAGAGAGGATTTCTGTGGCCAGGGCGATCATGAGCTTTGGTGGGGCTGCCTCGTCGACCATATGAAAGCCGGACTGACCTGTAGCGGCGATGACGGCCTCCATCTTGTCGACGAGCGCCACCACGGCTGTGGGTTCATACCGAGAGATGTAATCCAAGCTGATGTCACAAAAGGCGCACTTTTTCCAGTAGCAACCGTGGGCGAGGGTGAACTTGTTCCACCGGCCGTCTGACCACAAGCGGTGGGCTGGGTTGTCGCCGTCGATGAGTTGTAGGTACTTGTCGAGGTGAAGGTCTTTGTAGTCCGCGATGGGGGTGAAGTTCGGGCGCGGCACTTGTGCGTTGTGCATTCCGTCGATGGTCCGTGTGCGGTGGCGTCGGTCCAAGCCGCCCTCATGGTGGTCGATTAAGGCCAGCAGGGGGCTCTCTCCGTCGTCATAGACGAGGGCGTCTACACAGTCCCAAAGCCGAGGCTCGTCCACTTCTCGGAGTTCTGTGTTGATGTAGCCACCGCCGATATACACCGTGACGCCCTGAGCCTTGAGGCGTTTTCCGATGCGTAGGGCGGACACCAGCATGCCTGGGAAGGGTACCGAGAGCCCGACGATATCGGGCATTTGGTCTGCGACCATGTCGTCAACGAGTTGGTCCAGCATGGCATCGACCACGTGTGTGGTGTCCAAGCGTGCGGCGATGGGGTCGAACTGGATGGGTCCGGTGCAGAGGTGGTGACTGTATCGGGACAGTCCAAACCCTGGGTCGATGGTGGCGGTGACCAAATCGGCCAAGTCCTCTATGTAAAGCGTGCACAGTCTGCGTGCTGCATCGTCGACTGACATGTCGTCGTACCGACCGAGGTCGGCCTGGTCCACCCGTGGGCCCTGTGGCAAAAATGGGGTCTCCAGAATGCGGGTCGCGAGGGTGCGGTCTTTGCCTTGAAGAAACCGAATGACCGCATCGACTACATTTTCGTGATGCTCTCGGAGGGCGAGGGTGCGCCAGGCAGGTTCAGGCAGGTGTTCCATGTCGCTGATGGCATCGAAGATCGCGGAAAGTCCATCCCGGGAGAAGACTTTGAGCATTAGGCCCAAGCCCAGGTCGGAAAGCTGAACCGCTCTGCCCTCTTCGGCCAAGGCCCGAGCCAAGTAGGCGATAGACGGGTAGGGCGTGTTGAGTTGCGAGGTTGGCGAAAGGGCCAAAGTGATACGTGTTGCAGTCATTTTTTGGTTTTCAGCTCAGCAGCCAGGCGACAAGGCCAAAGGTTGTGATGCCGATTACGCCGGCGATGAGCATGCCGGTGAAGCCAAAAAGCGCGCCACTTAGCAGCGCGATGATGATGGCGGTGAAAGCGGTGAGGCCGCCAATAATGGCGAGGATGCGCAGGGTTTTCTTTCTTCTGGCCACAATTGAGGATTGAGTGCCATGGTCGATTCGCTGGCCCGAGGCGTTGCGCCATTGACTGATGGCCTGCTCTACATATTTTGGATCGATGTCCAGCTCGGCTGCGACCGCTGTGAGTTCACCCACTGATGCCGTATTTGACTTAGCAGATTGGTCTTGATCCTGAAGCAGGGCCGCCTGGGCGATGAGTTCCTCGACAACCGCGTCAGGGATGTCCGATCTGCGGCGAAGTGTCTCTTTTGTGCCCATGCTCGCTTTGTATCGCGGCCGTCAGCGATGGTCGATGCCGGGGCGGTGTGCCGATCGGTGTGGACCCGTCAATGGCAGCAGTCGAAACCACCTCTAAAAACATCGGCTGTGAATGGGGTTGCTCTTGGCGGAAATGCGCTTGTGTGTAACGGTTTGTGGAGGTTGAACCCCGCACTTGGGGCGTGTCCTAGGGCCGGTTTGTTGGCTGCACCATCCTTGGTACCCTTGCAGCATGCCCCCAAACGAACTTCTAGACGGACAGCACCGTCGGATCACATTTGTTGAGGCCCTCGGGAAAGGGGGGTTTGGTTCTGTATTTTTGGCCGATATTCGGAGTCAGTCCAACTTCGAGCAAAGGCTTGCAGTGAAGGTGCTCAACGAGGAAATGCGAGACAATGAGGAGGTGATGTGTCGGCAACGGGATGAGGCGCGTCTGTTGGCTCAGCTCAACCACGACAACATCGTAAAAGTGTTCGATTTGCTTGAGATCGATGGTCGTCCGGCTGTGTTGATGGAGTACGTTCCCGGTGTAGATGCCGGTCGGTTGATTGCAGAGGGGCCAATACCGCCACGGGCAGCGCTCGAAATTGCCGGGGCTACAGCCAATGCGCTCCATGCAGCAAACACAACGGAGAGTCCCTTCACCGGGCGGGCACTGCAGGTGATTCACCGGGATGTGAAGCCCTCAAATCTTTTGGTCAGCGAGCACGGGACCGTGAAGGTTTTGGATTTCGGTATCGCCCGCGCAGACTTCGACCGTGAAAGTGAGACCCGATCTGTCGCCTTTGGAACGGCCAGATACATGGCGCCAGAGCAATGGCTCAATGATGGTGTGACCGCTGCCGTCGATGTGTTCGCGCTTGGGGTCACCATGCTGGAGTTGCTGAGTGGTAGACCCGCCGAACGCTTTCCGCTGCGGACTGACAAGTTTGACGCGGGCAGAGACAGGCAAATCTCTGCGCTTCGAGACCCGCGATGGGGAACCGTGTGGTGGCGACAACTAGAGGAGCTGCTTCAAGATATGTTGTCTTTCGACCCAGCAGATCGCCCGAGCGCAGAGGCGGTCCAAGAGCTTTGCATCGTGTTGAGTGAAAAAATCGGAGGGATGAGTCTCGGGCGTTTCGCCAAGGCCAAGGTTCCCCTGCTGATGAAAGCTCGACGCGCCCGCATGCAGGGAGTGTCCCTTTTGCCTTCAGCGGATTTGGAGATGACCACGCCACAAGACCCTTCTATCTTGACGGGGTCCAAGTCCTTCATCCCAGCAGGGTCACCCAATGACCACTATCTGGGCCCGGTGATGGGGCCGGGGTGGTGGCTTCAAGCGCTTTTGTCGCTTGGTATAGCGTTGTCATTATGGTGGTTCCTCGCGGCCTAGTCGTCGACTAATGCCCGCCTCGAGAGTAGGTTGGGCTGAGGAGGTGGCATGAACTGGGCAGAGTTGTTTTGGGGTTTTTTGACGGTGGTACTCGTCGCCGATGCCAGGCGAATTCGCAACCGGATTTTGGCCATCCCACGGATTCGGCCGGATGAGCCTAAGCATGATTCATCGGTTCAGTGGGTGACGGCTCCGGGTGTCACTTTGGATGAGGCCACGAAGTTGGCCGCAGTGGCCCATATGGAGGCCCATAATCTTGCGGCCTTGGACTTGGTGCCAGCCCGGGTGTCTCTGGCCATGGCCTGGAGTTTTGGTTGTCATATCGACCCAGTGGCCCATCGGGGACAAGCCACTCGGCCGGGCGATACTGGAGTCCATGCTTTTGCTGCACCAGCCCTCGTATTGGAGGGCTTGGGGGTAGATGAGGCTGAACGCGATTTAGGGTCGTTTGTGTCGGTGGCCCGAGAGGTGCGCCGCCGTGTAACGGGTGCCCATGATTTGGCGATTTCGCCCACCCTGAGGGCTCACAAATCAAATCCATTTTTCGATGGGGGCGCGTTGGGCGTGAAGTTGGGTGGCTCTCTGGCTCCGGTGGCTTTTGGGGTGCCCTTCGCCGTGTTCTTGATTCTGCTCGGTCCGGTCTTGGCCCCTTGGATGGGCACTGTTGCATTATTGGTGCATTTGAGCCAGCAGGCGATGGGTGTCTATGGCACCGGATTCGATGTGCGGTTGCCTTGGCTGCAAGGTTTGGTGCGGATCCCTGTAGATTTGGTCCAGTGGTCGCGTTTGCTGTCCGGTCGGTCGGTAAGCCGAGAGAAAATCGATGCGCTCCGGCCCGTTTATTCGGAACTCATGGCCGGGGGGACCGAAGGTTTTTTTGATGCCCCAGCCAGTCGCTGCCCTATTTGTGATGGGGGAGCGTTGACCCGAGGCTTTACCCTTCCGGATCTGTACCAGGGGAAGCCGGGTCGTTTTCGTGTGGTGCGTTGTCGTGGGTGTCACACCCGGTTTCAAAACCCAAGATTAAGTCTGGAGGGCCTCGCCTTTTATTATCGAGACTTCTACGACGGGATTGGCGAGGACGCCCTCGATATGGTTTTTGGCTCCACCCGTGACCTGTATGCGGCCCGTGTGGCGTTGGTCGGTGTTCATGGCGAGGCCAAACGGTGGTTGGATGTGGGGTGTGGGCACGGGCATCTTTTTGGTCATGTCCGGTCTGTGTTGGCCGACACGCGGCTGGAAGGGCTCGATATGGGGGACGGCGTCGATATCGCTTTGGCTCGGGGTTGGATCGACCAGGCTCATAAGGGCCTATTTCCAGAGATGGCCCCAGGTTTAAAGGACCGCTTTGATGTGGTCAGCATGTGTCATTATCTGGAACATACACTTGATATTCGTCAAGAATTGGCTGCCGCCCACACGGTGCTTCAGGGCAGAGGTCTGCTGCTGATTGAGGTGCCAGACCCCGAAAGCGTGTTTGCATCGGTCTTGGGCCGGTGGTGGATGCCGTGGTTTCAGCCCCAGCATATTCATTTTGTCACCACGATTACCCTGGCTTCATTGCTGCGCGAAGCCGGTTTTGAGCCGCTGGAGTGGCATACAGGAAAGGCAAACACCGCGAATGATTTGGTGTTGTCCTTCAGCAATATGGTTCGACAGTGGGCGCCAAGTTTGGATGTGCCGTGGCGCAAGCCCCCCAGCTTATTGCGGCGTGTGGGCCATGTGCTGGTGTGGATCCCGGGTGGGATTTTTGTGGCCCTGGGGGCGCTCGCAGACCATGCGCTCGCACCACTGGCCAGGCGCGCTCACCATTCAAGTCAGTTCAGGGTGATCGCCCGTAAGCGTTGAAGGTCGCCGCGCATGCATTGGCCACCAAACCTCTGAGTAAAAGCCGGGCTTGGGCCCTCGAATCCTCGAGAAGCAGAACACGAATTTTCGGGTGTCCTTTCAGCCCAAGTTCCCCGATTGTGACCCATTGGGCTCTGGGCTTCCGTGGGCATATACTGGAATGACCATTAACCAAGGTTTACCCTTCGTTTTTTTGGAAGACTGTATGACTCCGATCGCGGGCTAGTCGAGCCTGGTTGCGTGTCATGTTGTGAGCTTTCGTTGATCGCTAAAGCCGATCCCCTCGGGACTTTTCAGACCCGAGGGGCGGCTATTAACTATCGGGGAGACAGGATTTGAACCTGCGGCCCCTTGACCCCCAGTCAAGTGCGCTACCAGACTGCGCCACTCCCCGAAAGCAGTGGCCGTTTAAGGGGTTGAGTGGGAATGGTCAACCCTGATTGGGGTCCATTTCATCGCGAAAAGCTTGGATCCGTAGGCGCAAGCGCTGCAGCCCTTGGATGGCGTCACGAATACGCTCTGCGTTGGCCGGGGCGGCATCGGTAGCGCTCCCATTGAGGATGCGCCTTGCGCCGGCAATGGTGTAGCCCTCGCCGTGAAGCAAGCTCTTGATCCGATAAAATCTTGCCAGGTCTTGCTTGCGGTACAAGCGCTGTCCAGAGCTTGACCGGTGAGGCTTCATTTTGAACTCGGTCTCCCAGTATCGTAGAACGTGGGCGTCTACCCCAACCAGTTGGGCAACTTCACCAATGCGGAAGTAAAGTTTGTCTGGGACCTCGATACCATCGGGGAGTTCAGTCATTTTTTCAGAAGACATCGTTTAGACTCTATACTTCGTCATTCAAGGCAGAGCGTAAGACCTGCGAAGGTCTAAATGTCAGCACCCGACGTCGGGCGATGATGATCTCTTCAGAAGTTTGAGGGTTTCTGCCTTTTCGGGCAGCTTTATCCCGAATTAGAAAGTTTCCGAAGCCGGAGATTTTGACCTTTTCTCCATCGACTAAGCAGTCGCGCATGAGGCCAAAGACTTCATCCACCAGGTCTCCAGCTTCTTTCTTTGTGACGCCCACGCGTGCGTGGAGCAGCTCTGCGAGCTTTGCTTTTGTCAGGGTGTCGGCCATGAAATCCTCCGCTACATCGTTTGAAGCTTATCGGGATTAAATCAAGTGCGCTCAGAGTTCTTTCCAGAGTTTGATCTGAAGAAGATCGTCACGCTGTTCGCCTTCTGATCCTACGCTAACGAGGGTGAGTTTGTACAGCCCCTCATCAGCACTATCTGCTTGCATTGTGTATTCGTCTTCACCTCGGTTTGGGGACTCCAGCCGGGCGGTCACCTTTGCGACATCTTGTTTGTAGATGTCGAAGACGGTGACTACAACTTGGTGCTCTGTTCCGATCGGGCCGCCACATGGGCTTACCGCGACCTCGCCAACATTGACGTCGTCGGGCAGATCGCAACTGGAGCTTCGCAACTTAAAGCGTGCAATCCCGTCGCCCTCTACATCGTAGCCGCCCAAGTTTGAGCAGGCCTCGCCGTCGACAATTTCGTCGACACCGACATAGATAAACCCAACGTCCTCTTCGCAATTGAAGAGTTCGAAGGTCGTTTTTTCATCTTCTCCGCAGCCCGCAAGCGCGAAGAAGAGTGAAAAGGCAGCTTTATGCGAGTGCGTCACGGGCAGCGCCGACCACAGCCTCGAAGGCTGATGGATCGTGAATGGCCATTTCGGAAAGCTGCTTGCGATTTAAGTCGATCTCAGCAAGCTTGAGGCCGTGAATAAACCGGCTGTACTTGAGATCGAGTGGCATCAAGGCAGCGCTAATCCGTGTGATCCACAAAGCGCGGAACTGGCGTTTACGCTCTTTACGGCCACGGAATTCGTTGGCCTTGGCGTGCATGACCGCTTCATGGGTCTGCCGACGTGTGGTACCGCGGGCACCGAAGAAACCCTTTGAACGCTTGAAAAGCTTCTTTGTACGGGTCTTGCGAATTTGTGCGCGTTTAATACGTGCCATGATGGACTCCTTTTTTACTGCCGGTTCCCAACCCAAAGGGCGGTAGCGGCGAGTCGTGTGGTTATTGGTCTATGCGTAGGGGATGAGCAGTTTCATCCGAACCGAATCGGTCGCGTTCAGAATGGCACCCTTACGGGCTTTACGTTTCATCGACTGTGACTTCTTGGTCATGATGTGACGCATCTTTGCTTGCTTGTACTTGACTTTCCCGGTGCCGGTAAGCTTGAATCGCTTTTTGGCGCCGCTGTGTGTCTTCATTTTGTTGCCCATTTTGGACTCTCCTTCTCTTACTGGACCTTTTTGGGTGCCAGAATCAGAAACATTTGTCGCCCGTCCATCCGGGGTCGCGCTTCGATGGTAGCCAGCTCTTCACAGGCCTCAGCGATGCGCATGCATTGTTGCTCTCCGATCTCTCTGTGGGCCATTTCACGACCGCGAAAGCGGACGGTGACTTTGACCTTGTCTCCTTTTTCAAGGAATCGGCGGGCGTGCTTCAACTTGACGTCGAAGTCATGCTGGTCGGTTTTTGGACGAAGCTTGATCTCTTTTACAGTGATGGTGGTTTGGGTCTTTCTAGAGGCGGCCTCTTTCTTCTTTTTCTCGTACTTCATCTTGCCGTAATCCCCGACTTTGCAGACGGGCGGGCGAGAGTTGGGTGAGACTTCGATAAGATCGAGACTTCGGTCTTTGGCCAAGCTAATCGCGTCTTCTGTGAGAAACTCACCCAGCTTGTTGCCCTTTTCGTCGATGACGAGGACACGCGGGGTTCGAATCTGTTGGTTGACTCGGGGTGCATTTTTATCGACTTCTGGTCGAAAACCTTTACGTGGACGTCGCCGCAAGAAAGCTCCAGGGTGGTTGAATAAAGTGTGAACTTCTCGCATGCGCGGGAAGTGGGGTGAAGGCCGCGCTTTAGCTCTGTGCTTTGGCGCTGTCAATCGGATGAACGAAAAAGAAACCCCGAAGAATCAACGATCCACCGGGGCCCTAGATGGTAGGCACGGGCGGGATTGAACCGCCGACCCCCGCCGTGTCAGGACGGTGCTCTCCCACTGAGCTACGTGCCTTCAAAGAAGGACGCCGGGCTTAATGTTGCTCATGGGTACCGTCAACCCCTGCTGTGAACCTTTGCGGATCGTACAGCTCGGCTTGTGCAGGTGGTGAAGTAAATGGGGTGCGAGTATGGGCGCAGCCTCACGGGGGCTTGGGGCATTTCCAATATGGGCTTTTAGGGTGGTCACGCCACCGTTGGTGATCCCGCATGGGGTGATCAAGTCGAAGCCGTCCAGGGAATTGATGAGGTTGATGGACAGCCCATGCATTGACACACCTGCCCTGAAATGCATCCCGACCGCGCAAATTTTGTTTTGGCCTAACCAAACGCCTGGGGCGTTGGGTCGGCGGGTAGAGCGCAAGCCCAGTGTCGATAGCCAGTCGATCACCCCCTGCTCGAGGGCATGGACTGCACCCTTCACGCCGAGACCCCGTTGCCAACAATTGACGATCGCGTATACCGTGAGTTGGCCTTGGCAGTGAAATGTGGCCAAGCCACCGCGCTGTGTATGTTCTAGGGCGATGCCCTGGCTTAGGAGCTGCGCAGCACTGATGAGGTTCGGCACCGTGCGCCTTCCGGTGGTGATGACTGGCTCGTGCTCGAGCATCCACAATACTTCCTGCTGCTCTCCTGCGATGACGGCGCGTCGTCTTTCCTGTTGCTTTGAGTGGGCGCGATCATAGGGCATGCACCCGAGCCATTCCCATGGAATTGGCGTCATCTGAGCCCACCGGTGAATGCCACGCTCTGGCGGTAGATGCGGAGTCCCTCGCGGGCCAAAACGTCGCCGACAGCCGTGAGTGGGATCGCCAGAAGCATTCCCCAAACCCCAGCCATGCTGCCCCCGGCGAGCAGTGCGATCATGACCACGAGAGGGTGTAGGCCGACTTTGTCACCCACAATCTTAGGGGTCAGGTACCAACTTTCAATAAACTGTGGGATGCCAAATGCCAGGCCAACATACAAAAGGTGGACGTCTACCCCAAACTTCATCAATGACAGGGTGCTGGCCAAAACCAGGCCAACGGCGGTACCCAAATAGGGGACCACAAACAGGGCCCCAGCCAAAATGCCCACGGTGAAGGCAAGATCGATGTCAGCAAGCCATAGGCCCAGACTGTAGGCGATGGCCAACACGCAGCACACTGTGATTTGGCCCCGCACAAAAGCGGCAAGACGCTCGTCTACCTCTGCGGCGAGGCGGCCCACCTGGGAGCGATGCCGGTGTGGAATGAGCTCGGCGACAAAGCCCACAATTTTGTCCCATTCGCTCAGCAAGTAAAAGGTGAAGATGGGCAGTAATGCCAGGTTGATAAACGCTGTAAATAGACCCAAGCTGGAAGCGAAAAATTGGCTGGCGAAGTCTTTGATCCCGGAGCGTGCATCTGGAGAGAGTTGGCTCAGCCACGCTGGAATTTCTGCCTTTAAGCCCTCGAGGTTCACCGGTATCGCCTGGCCGGTGTTGGCCTCGATAAATGCGGCCGCCGGTTGGACCATGTTGGCGATGTTGTCCATATAGACCCGGACATTGTCGCTGAGTTCGATGAACTGCCCGGCCATCACCGGTAGCATGATGAAGACGAACAGGGCGCAGCCCAGGGCTCCAGTCGTGAAGATGAAGCCAATGCCAAACTGGCGTTTGTATCCAGCGCGCTCGAATCGGTCGGCGATGGGGTCGAGCAGATAAGCGAGAGCAGCGGCTGCAAGCAGGATGGAAAAAATCGGCCACAACACCCAAACCAAAGCGCTCGCGGTTGCCAGGAAGGCACCAGCCCACAAGAGCTGATCGCTGAAGCTGGGGCCCTCGGGTGGTGAGGGCGGTCTGCGTCGAGGCCGGCCCATCGGCCCCCCGACAAGGCTTGTGGGGCTGCGGTGAATCATGGGCTCACCACAAGGACAACCCGACCGTTGGCCACCGCATCTGCGAAGCCTGGGCTGTTGTCGTGGACTTGCCCATCCCCAGCGGTCAAAAGGAGGGTGCAGTTGGCCGTGGCCTCGGCGGCAGTGACGAATATTGGATGTGTGCCGGCTCGTTTGGCGGCCAGAGGGTCGGCGGGGTCGAGCACATAGAGCACGGGGGCCCGGCTGCGCAGGACTTCGGCGTGAACCCGTTGGGGGTGAATCAGTGGATCGCCGGCCTGGGTGAGGACCTCTGGTGCCAGGCAGGGACTGAAGTCGGTGTGTCGGGCGTCGACGACGACCCCGGTCGGACCATCGGCAACGGGGGTGGTGGCGGTTGGCTTCGACTGTGACAAGAGCATGGGGCGCAGCCAGCTGTGCACTTCAAAAACTGCGTCCATCTCGACACCGCCGTTGCTGAGGTAGCGGGTCTCGCGGATTCGCCAACTGCGAAGCCCGTCGTCGAGCCGTCGGATAACCGAGGGGGGCGCGCCGCCCTCATCGGGTGAGAAAAGGTCGTCCGCTAAGCGCCGTGGGTCAAAACGAATGCTGCGGGCGGCCTGGTCGATAAGAGGGGCCAGTTGATCCAGCGCATCCTGCTCTTGGACCCGGACATTTTTCCACGCGCCCACCGTGCGGTCTGATCGGGCGCTGATTTCAAGCTGCATGGTGGTCCAGTTGATTTGACCCCCAGGGATCTCTTCGACCACAGGCTTGGCCTCACCGGCCCAAACCAAGGTGGACGCCATAAAATAAAACAGGTTCATACGAGCTTCACTGCCCCCGGTCTGCGGGTCAATACTTCGATGCCTTGGAGGAGGGCATCATCGGGTATTACCCTAATCTGATCAGCCAATTTCAACTCGACCCACGCCAGGTCCTCCATTCGGACATGAAGGTGTACGGGGCATCTACCCTCTGATTCTGCGAAGAGCGTGCTGAGTGCGGGCATGTGGGTGGTCACCTCTTCAGCCTCCAGCATGAGGTGCACCAAACGTGTGCGGCGCTCTCGGACATCGGGGGGGAACTCCGCAGGGTGTGCGGTCAGCTTGCTC
>DBIS01000179.1:0-125 GCA_002296975.1 Deltaproteobacteria bacterium UBA796
TTGACCTTGATGGCGATGGTGCGTTCGATATGGACCGCTGTGATTTCGGCACCGATTGCGATGAGGGAAACCCCTTGGTGCCTGCGAGCGAGATCCCATACGATGGCATCGATCAAGACTGCGAT
>DBIS01000179.1:447-5338 GCA_002296975.1 Deltaproteobacteria bacterium UBA796
CATCGATCAAGACTGCGATGGCTCAGACCTGAACGATGTGGACGGTGATGGCTTCGACGGTCGGGCCGGTGGTGGCAATGACTGCGATGACTTCGACGCCGGTGTTTATCCCGGAGCAGTAGAAATTCCCCGTGACGGCATTGATCAAGACTGCAATGGCGTGGACTTGAACGATGGTGATGACGACGGCTTTGAGGCGACGAGTCTTGGGGGCGACGACTGCGACGATGACGACGACCAAGTCCATCCAGACGCCATGGATTGGTACGGCGATGGGGTCGACCAAAACTGCGATGGTACAGACGGTGGCTTGTTTAGCGCGGCGAACGCCCCAGTTGTGATTTCAGGGACTGCCGGAGAGTATGCGCTGGTAGGCCATGATATCGCCGTGTGCGACCTCGACAGCGATGGGCTTTCAGACCTGGTCATTACAGCCCCTTATGCCGGTGATTTTCAGGGCGCAGTGGGCGTGTTTTATGGGCGAAACGCGGCAAGCTGGGGCCAGATGACCCTTGACCAAGCGGGGACGTATTTGTTGTCCGATACCACAGCTTGGGGTTTTGGGGTCGCCTGTGCGGACGTCAACGGTGATGGGCGCGACGACCTGGTCATTGGGCAAGGCGAGCTTCAGTTCGGGCCGTTTGTATCGGATTATACGGTTCAAATTATTTACGGCATGGGCGGAATGTTGCCCGGCATGATGGACGACCGCGACGCCGATGCGAGCTTGACCGTCGATCTCGGCGCGCCGGGTGGCGTGGGTGTGATTCAAGCAGGTCTTTTGACCGCGACAGACCTCTCTGGCGATGGAAAGGCCGATATTATTATCGATCAAAATGTTGGAACCACCACATTTGGTGTGTCTGCAGTTTGGACCATTCCAGGGGATGATTACCGCGGTGTATACGCCATGGACGAACTCGTTTTGGCCACGATTGCGGACCCTCAGGGCGACACCGTGTCGACCTTGGTGAGCCACGGCGATGTGTATGCGGTGGGTCAGTCTACCTACCGGCCAGGTTTTGTGGAAGGCGGCGATGAATCGTTGGTCCCCATGGGTGGTAAGGTCAGCGTATTGGCCCTATTGGCCGGCGATTACACCTCGATCAGCGATGCGGCATCCATCACGTTCTCCCTCGATGAAGCGGCTGGACTGGGGGCCGAGGTGGCCTTTGGTGACTTCGACAGCGATGACAATCTCGACTTGGCCATGGGCGCGCCCTTGGCAAACGGGGGGGCTGGCTGTGTGTATTTTGTGAGCGACATCGATGAGCTTATCGCCACTGGCGGCCCCAGCAGTTTGCTGATGCCTGCGGTGGACGTTGAGGCCGCTGCCGACAAAACCTTGTGCGGCGAAGCGGGTGTGTTGGGCGAGGGCATCGCCTTGGGTAAAGACGTCGATGGCGACGGTGTGAACGATGTGCTGGTCGCAGAGGCCGGCGCTGACGGTGTTGGCGTGGTTTGGCTCATCTCAGGGGCGGGACTGGATGCAGCCTTGGCCACCGTTGGCCCTGAGGGTTTGGCCCTTTTGGGCATTCGTGCTCAGTATCCATCCGAGAGAATCGGCCAAAGCATGTTGATGGCCGACCTTGATGGCGATGGTCTTGATGACTTGATCATCGGCTCTAGTCATCACCCCAGCCCAGCCGATGTCGGTTTGGCCATGTCCGGTCGTGTGGCTGTGTTTTTGAGCTCTGGCTTTTAAAGCGGCGTGGTTTCCGGCGTCTCAGCCGGCGATACCCACTTCTTCGTCGAGCACGCTGCGTGTGCGCTTGTACAGAAATTGTGCCTGTTGTGGGTTGTCTCCAATGCAAACGACCCCAAGTTTTCCAAATTCTGAAAGCGCACCCATCAAGTGAAAGACCACGCCTCGCTCGGTGTTCGCGTGAAAGTGGAGGTCATGGTACACCGCGATATCAATCAAATCATCTGGGCTGAGCCCTTTGTAATGGTCTGACTGAAGCGTGTCTGAGGCGTAGTAATATTTGGGCTTGGCATTTTGTGCATAGAAGTCACCAGACATCATGTCGTAGTTGCCGTCGGTCAAAAATCGCAGGGTCAAAAATGGGTGTGTGGTGCCGCCCTTTCTCAAGTTGACCTCGATGGCGTGATGTTCCCAGCCGCCATCTTTGGTGGGCACCGATACAAAATCGGTCGCGAATCGTCCCAAGACCCCTTTGCTGGCAAGCACCTCGGCCACCCGCAGGCCAGCGGCTTGGATGTCGAGCCGGTAGGCATCATCCGCAGGGAAGGTGCAGCCCAAAAAAACCTGTCCGGATGGGCCGCCCAAAACCTGGTCGTGGGTGGAAATGGCTTGCGCGCCTCCGATAGCGTTGACCCGGCACTGGCATGAGGGGGAGCGTTTGTTTTCTCCCTCGACGAACATTTCGACGATGCCTCCCATATCGGCGTACTTGGCGGCAAAAGGCTCCCACGACTCGAATTTGGCCTCAAATTTTAGTTCAGGCAACCGGTCACGAATCTGATTTTGGAGGTCTGAAGCCGAACTGGATGAGATGCCATCAAAGTAAAATAAGGCGTTGCCTTCTCCCGAGAAACCCTCATTGAGCTTGACCACCGCTCGACGCATATCTGGATATCGGCCCTTGAGTGTAGCGAGGGCTTCGGCGATTTCGTCGGAAGAATGCAGGCGTTCAAAACCATCTGGAAACTGTACTCCGGCCTCTCGGAAGGTCTCGCGGCATCCTGACTTTGTACCCAGGTCCAGCAGGGATGGGTCGTTGGCATAGAGGGGAATATTGAGGGCGACCGACAAGGTGCGCTCGAGTGCGCTGGAGTTGAAGCACACCATATGGGCCGTGGTGAACCGCCCGATGATGCGTTGAATATTCCGAAGCATCCGTGGGCGGCTTAGGATTTTTCCAGACAAAGGGTTGTTGGACGAATCAGAGCAATCCATCAACATCAAGCGCTTGCGGGCGTGACTGGTCGGCACACCGGAGAGCAGGTGGAGGTAATAGTCCACGACGGTTGGGCTGATGGCAGAGGATGTGAGGAACAACACTTGTGTTCGAGGGCGACGAAGCAGCATTAAGAAAAAGAGCAGCCGCTCCTCATAATGATGGGCACCTGAAATTTTGGACAACTCTCGGGGGTCCATGGACAGGCTGGGGACGACCACGACCAGGTGCTCGGCGCGGGGGTCGTGAGAGACACGCTCGTATAGGCTGGGCAATTGGGCTTGCAAGGCCGCAAAGGCGGCGAGTTCTTGTTGGGAGCCGGGGGTGGGCTGAAGCACCTCATAAGGCTACACCGGTTGCCAGCCTGACTCAATGCAAATGCGGTGAACCTCTGTGAAAAATATTATGACGCAGCCCCTGATCGTCCTCAAAAATAAGGTCCATCAACAGCCGGTTGTCTTGGGCGGCCCTGCGCTTGTGTTGATTGCGGGGCCTTGTGTGATCGAGTCTGCGTCCCATGCTCACAAGATGGCGGCAGCCCTCAAGGAGATCGCTAACCATGTGGGGCTTCCATTCGTTTTCAAGGCCAGCTTTGATAAGGCCAACCGAACAGCAGTCGACGCCTTTCGCGGTCCTGGCCTAGACGAGGGCCTGGAGATTCTCGGAGACATCAGGTCGTCGCTCGGGGTGTGTGTCACCACCGATGTTCACACGCCTCAGCAGGCGATTCGGGCGGCTGAGGTTGTGGACTTGCTTCAGATACCGGCATTTCTATGCCGCCAAACGGACTTGCTCGTGGAGGCAGGGCGAACCGGCCTTCCCGTCAATATCAAAAAAGGTCAGTTTCAGGCGCCGTGGGATATGGCCCCGGCCATTGAAAAAGTGCGCACGGGAGGCGATGGGGGTGTGATGCTCACCGAACGGGGCGCAAGCTTTGGATACAATAATCTCGTGGTCGATCTTCGGAGCTTGGTGGCGATGGCCCAGATGGGGGTGCCGGTTTGTTTTGATGCGACCCATGCCACCCAAAGCCCGGGGTCGGCTGGGCGGCATAGCGGTGGCGATCGGCGCTTGGCACCAGTGTTGGCCCGTGGGGCGGTCGCAGCAGGCGTGGATGCTGTCTTTTTGGAGGTTCACGATAACCCTGACGAGGCCCTCTCCGATGCTGCGGTTCAACTCCCAATCGACACCCTTGAGCCTTTGTTGTCGAGCCTGATGGCCTTTCATGAGCTTCGTCGCCTTAGCTTGGGTGACCATCCGCATTGTTGAGTTGCTCGAACTCACCCGGGGTGGCCGTCCAGTGAATACAGGTGACCGGGCAGGCGTCGATGGCATCTTGAATGAGGGCCATGTCGCCCTGCTGAGCTGTCACCACGGCCTTTGCGTCGTCTGGGAGTACAAAAACAGCGTCGGTGTTTTCAACGCAGGTGCCACAGCTAATGCACTCCCATTGGTCGATCACCAAGATGTGGCCCTTGGCCCTCGCACGGGCGGATTCGTTATCTGTGCTACCCCAAATGGCGACCCCGTCGGCTGAAGTGGTGAGTCCGGTGTCGATTTGGGATGTAGCACCGCTCGTGGCCGACACTTTGGCCTCGAACTTTGCTGCTTCGCCTGCGGCGATTCGCTCGGCGATACTGAGGCCAGACGGGGCCGGGCGCGCCTGTACCTTGGGTGGGCTAAAGCTGGGTTTAGGCGCTGGTGTTGGGGTGGGAGCAACCGTGGCTTTTGGTGCTTCGGGCTTTCGGTCACCCTTGCGGGCACCAAGTGCGCGTCGAACCACCCGCTTAAACATGCTCACCTCCACAGTTTATCTTAACAGGCATTCTGGGTGTACACCGCCCCATCGGTGGGCACCATGGCTCAGCGGTGGCGGCTTAGGGTTCTCCAGTCTTTCACGCCCAGCCGCACACAGCCAGCCCGCCTGCGTTGGTTGGCATCCATCACATACACCCAGGCCTCTTCAAAGC
>DBIS01000303.1 GCA_002296975.1 Deltaproteobacteria bacterium UBA796
GGCACCTCTTCCGCATCTGCACCCTCCGCTCCATCGGCGTCATCGGCAGCTTCAGGATCGGACGGTCTTGCTAGGCCGGTATCCTCTGTGTCGGGTGGGCTCGGCTCACGGGTGCCATCATCGGGTGCACCTCCGGTGTCTGTGGCTTCTTCAGGTGGAGAATCCGCATCCTTGTCTTGAGCGTCACCATCGCCTTCACCCTCTTGTGGCGGCGGCTCCTCGCCCATTCGTTTCTGAATCTCCTCCGACACAGCCTTGGCATTTTTTTGGGCCGCCGCGTGGTCGGGATGGTCTTGAAGCACCCGCTGCCAACTCTCGAGCGCTGTTGTGAGCGACCCAGCCTTATATGCCGCCAAGCCAGAATTATAACGAGCACGAGCACGAGCTTCGGGATCGGTATGGCGTTCAGCCACCGCCGCGAGCACACGACCGGCCTTGTTGAATTGGCCCGCCCCAAAGAGGGCAGCCCCCAACCGCTCTGCCACACCAAGGTCATCGGGACTTGAAATTTGCTCCGCGCTCAAGGCGGAAATCGTATCTTCAGAGGCCAAAACGGACGGGCTATACAAGGTCAAAGCAAACAAAGCGATACCGATGACAACAGACCGGCGCCCGCGAATCAAAAATCCCAATAAGGCCGCAAACCATGCCAAGCCCAAAGGCCATTGAAACCGCTCCATCCACACTTTTTCACGCCGTGAGATCTGCTCTTCTCGCTTGAGTTTGGACAAAATCTCGTCGAAATACAGCGCCCTCATGTCTGCAGAGCCTGCAACTGAGCGCACATAGGCACCACCGCCTATTTTGGCGATATTTTTGAGGGTGTCCTCATCGATGCGCGTCAACACCAAATCCCCGGACTTGTCCTTTTTAAAGCCCCCCGACGCCAAGGGGATGGGCGCGCCGTCTGTGGTGCCCACGCCAACCACAAAAATATGCACCCCAGCAGCGATTGCAGCCTTTGCCGCTTCAGCAGCGTTGCCAACTTGGTCTTCGCCGTCGGAGATGATGATCATGGCTCGGTCTGCGTTTTCTCCAGCCCCGACCACTGCAGTGGCCATTCGTATCGCTGCCCCCAAATCACTTCCCTGAGATTTCAAGGTTTGGGTATTCGACCGAGCAACCATCGTCCGCAATGCACCATAGTCATGAGTGACCGGCATTCGGGTGTATGCACCACCAGAAAATAGAACCAGCCCCACCCTGTCCCCAGAGAGCATGTCGGCGAGATCAAAAATCTCCCGGTGAGCCCGCTCCATGCGGCTGGGAGACACATCTTGAGCGTCCATGGACAAGGATGTATCCAAAACCACGACCAGATGAGTGCCGCTCTGCTTTAGCTCAGTCCACCGATAGCCCCACCTGGGTTGGGCGAGGGCCACCACAATCCCGGCCACGGCCACAATCAGCAAAGCCAGCCGCCGTCTTGCCCGGGATCGACTGTTTCCCCCCACCTGAGCCCCGATCATCGGGCCGAGCATCGCCACGGCCTTGGCCCGGCTTCGCAAGGCCAGGACACAGCCGACGACCAATACGGGAATCGCCCACAAGGCCATCATCCACTCGGGTACGCCTAAACTCATGGTAGGCGCCTCAGGCGAGTCTCAGCCAAAACAGTGGAGAGAAAAAGCAGGAACAGCCCGAACACCGCGAAGGCTGAAAACCGCTCCTCGCGATGCACATAAATTTTGGTCTCGGCGGTGGTTTTTTCTAAAGCGTCGATGGTCGCATACACGTCGGCCAGGGCAGATGTGTCCGCGGCGCGAAAGTA
Source organism: Deltaproteobacteria bacterium UBA796 (assembly GCA_002296975.1). GTDB lineage: Bacteria > Myxococcota_A > UBA796 > UBA796 > UBA796 > UBA796. Next base: position 1,772 of record DBIS01000303.1, read on the forward strand.
GCGGGCGCCAGTTTGGGCCGCGATATCACGCAACATGGGTTCATCCAAGTCCGACCCACGAGACCGAAACAGCCCCAATAAGCCCCCAGAACGACCGCCATCTTTGGAGCCAACACCAATGGTGTAAATCCGAACACCAAGGCTATCGGCGGCCTTGGCGGCAACAACCGGGTCGACATGGCCGGCGTTGGAGTGGCCATCTGTGAGCAAAATCATCACCCGACTTTCGGCAGCGAGCGCCTTGAGTGGGCGCCCAGCCACAGCGATCGCATCACCGATGGCTGTGGCCCGTGCACCGGCCATCCCAATTTCCACCTGACTGAGCATGGAGACCACAGCGCCGTGGTCGAGGGTGAGCGGCACTTGAGTGAAGGCCTCCTCTCCAAAAATCACCAAACCCACCCGGTCGTCTGGCCGACCCTCGATAAACTGAGCGATCACCGCCTTTGAGACCACCAAACGGTTGGCTCTGCGACCACCGATGACAAAATCTTCGGCCTCCATCGAGCCGGATGTGTCTAAAACAATTTGAATATCGATGCCTTCACGCTCTAAAACACGCTCTCGGTCGACCAACTGCGGCCGGGCCAAAGCGACGGTAATCGCCATCAGCCCAATCGCCGCCAAGGTGGGTGGCAGAAACCCCATCCAGTACCGAAGGGTGCGGGCGTGAGAGACCGCAGCGAGCGAGGCCACTTTGATGGGTATGCCACGCCCCAAAAAGGGCAGAACCGTCGCAACCGGCAAGCCGAGCAACCACCACGGGCTGGCCAACTCAAGCATCGTCGACCTCGCTTGCCAGCGGGCGAGTTTGATTGATGATGCCCTCGAAGTGCGCGTCGAGCTGCTCAAAAAAGCCGGCACCGCCCCCTTCACGTGCAAACTTGAGACGGTCGGTGGCGTCTAGAATTTGTCCGATATGCCCACGGAGCCCTTCGCTCAATGGGCGGCCATCAATGCCCTGCGAGGCCATGGCGGCCCAAATCTCAACAGTTGTCGCCTTAGAGGCTGGAAAGCCTGAGCGGGATTCGAGATATTCGCGCAACACCATCGAAAGACGCAGGGCCAGCGGATGATCACCAGCGATGGTCGATCGAGCCAGGCGCCACTCTTTTTGAGCGACAATATGAGCCGCGATTGGGGGTGGGACGAAGGCGTTCAACCTCGCCCGACGACGGCGCCACCACCACAACCCAAGGGCGACCAGAGCCACCAATAAGATGGCGATGGCCACACGCTGCCGAGTCTTGTCTTCGGGCTTGGGCGGTGGCTTTGCGAAGCCATCCATCGCACCACCGGTTGGCCCTTCCACGCCGATGTCCACAAATAACGGCGGGTGCGAAAAGCTTCTGCTCTGGCCT
>DBIS01000304.1 GCA_002296975.1 Deltaproteobacteria bacterium UBA796
GAGGTGATCCTGAAGTCCAGCACATAGCGCTCACCCACCAATACCGGGCTGTTCTCTAGTTGCACGGATGCCTCGACCTGGGCTTGCGGAACCAAGGCCTTTAAAGTGGCATCCGTGCGCAACGCCACAAAGTCAGGATCCTCGCCCACCTTGATAGGGTTCGCCAAATCGTTTGCATACAGCCAGCGCAAATCCACCGCGGCCCCTTCTAGAGCACCACCCTTCGCCCGCAAAGCAGCGCGGTCATAGCGCAACCAGCCTGCGCCTGAAATGCCGGCGATTCCGGCGCTCAACAAAGACTGAGCAGCACCCGCTCGACCCGACGCGTTGACCGCTCTCGCCTGCCATGCAACCAACAGCGCGCTGTTCGGGTCGGCCGCGCTAGCACGACCAAAAGCATCTGCAGCCCCAGTGAAATCCCCAACCGCCATACGGGAACGGCCAACCTCATAAGCGGACAAAGCGACCCCCATAGCGCCAAACTCAGGATCGTTGCACCCAAGCGCCAGCAGCAACGCGATCAACACAACCGCCCCACCAACCCCGCCTGCCGACCAGCAGCAGCCCCAGACTGACGATGACTCCACAATCGCGGGTCGCACGACGTGCACACCTCAACACGGGTGATGTCGGTGAGGCCACTCGCCCTGAGCTGAGCCACCGCAGCTGCGCCCGGATCGACATGAGGGCGACCAGAACCCCGGCGAACAAAGCTGGACTCGGGTATCCAACGTGAAATCCCTTCCACCACAGGCTCGTCTACCTCGTAGCAATCCATGCAGATGCTCGGGCCGACAACCGCACTCAAGGCGCCAAAAGAATCCAACTCTGCCAAGGCGGCAGGGATCACCCCGGCTGCCAAGCCCCGCCAACCCGCATGGATAGCGCCCACGACCCCCTCACCTGCGACCAAAATCGGCACGCAGTCGGCGGTTCGCACCGCAAGCAGTAAGCCGACTTCACGGCTTAGCACCGCATCAGCCTCGCCAACCAAACCAGGACCAGTGGCCCACAAAACACCCGCGCCGTGAACCTGGCTGATGATAGCGACCGCCATATCGGGTGCCCCAACCGCTGCTGCTGCAGCTGCCCAATCCTCAGACGAGGCCCCAGCGCCAAGGTCGAGGCGCCTTGAAGCACCGTCCAAGCGAGTTGAAAAGCCGTGAACAATCTTACCCGAACGGGAAAAGTTGGCATGAGTAAACATCACTGGCCAAACATGGCGCGATGGCCCCCATTGGTCAAATCGGCCCTCCGATTAATACCCAAGAGGGCCTCCTCAAGCCGATGACTTCACACCCCACGGATGCCCTTGCTGCAACAGGGTGAACACGCTTTGACTGACGAGCCCCTCCACACTTTTACCCGCACGAAGACGCTTCCGAATCTCGGTGGAACTGACCGCCGGAAAAACTGGCAGATCGCCAGGAGAAGGGTAGCCCTCGCGCCCGAGAACTATCGGTGAATACAGCGTTGAAATGCGTGCCCAGTCTTTCCAAGCATCAACTTGCGCCAATATGTCTGCCCCGACAACCAGCCGAAACTGATGCTGGGGGTGGCGTTCAGAAAGATGCTCCAGGGTGTCAATGGTGTACGAAGGGGAAGGAAGCCTGGACTCTACCTGGCTGAGCTTCAACCCCGGACCATGCTCCTTGGCCATCGCCTCACACCAAGCCACACGATCGCAAAAAGGCGCGAGCACTTTGTCCTGAGTGCGCGCTAAGGCATGGCGATACACGGGAACAAGCCACACTTCGTCGACCGTTCCCGAGGAGATCAACCACTCTGCGACCAAGCCATGGGCGCGATGGGGTGGATTGAAACTGCCGCCATACACCGCGATCTTCAAGTGTCGACTCCTGCCTTCTTTACAGCGCGCCATGGGCACAAATTGGACCCAGAGTATGTTAGCTAACCCGAGATGTTTTTCGGAGGAAGACTTTGAACCGGCAGGAACTACCCATTGGCGTATTCGACTCCGGCGTCGGCGGGCTTACCGTGGTTGCCGCCCTCCGGGAATTAATGCCCGACGAAGACATCCTGTATTTGGGTGACACCGCCCGCGTTCCCTACGGTACGCGCTCGCCCTCCACCGTAAACCGCTACGCTCAAGGCGTGGCCGGCCACTTGGTCCGACGGGGCATCAAGGCCTTGGTCGTCGCCTGCAACACAGCAACCACCTATGCCCTCGACAGCCTCACCCTAGCCGGGGCACAACTCGACATCCCCGTGGTGGGCGTCATTGCGCCAGGGGTTGAGGCCGCCATCGCAACAGCCAAAAGTCACGTGGGCATTATCGGAACCCTCGGAACCATTCGCGGCAACGCATACGCCCAGATGCTCAAGCTGGCCGCCCCCGAACTTCAGGTAACGTCCATCCCCTGCCCTCTTTTTGTGGCCTTGGCCGAAGAAGGGTGGACCGAGGGAGCCATCGCCAATGCGATCGCAGAGCGATATCTCGAACCCCTCAAAAATGGGACTGACACCTTGATTCTAGGCTGCACCCACTACCCGCTTTTGACCGCCGCCATCGCCGCAGCACTGCCCCATGTCACCTTGGTCGACTCAGCACACGCGACCGCTCACTCGGTGTCATCAACCTTGGAGGCGCATGGGCTTCGCAGACACGGCCATCAAGGCAAATCACGCTTTTTGGTGACCGACAATCCAGAACGTTTTATCGCAGTAGGGACCCGCTTTTTGGGTCGCGCCCCACAACCCACTGAGCTTATCGATCTCGATGCTCTGGACTTGGCAGCCTGGGCGAGAAAAGCAACCGAGGAAAGTCCATGATCCGCGCATACCATGTAGCCAAACGCTACGGCGACGTTCACGCTCTCCGCGACGTCACAGTAAAGCTCGCCAAGGGTGAGTTCTGCTATGTCACCGGCCCCTCCGGCGCTGGAAAGACCACACTCTTAAAGATGCTCTATGGCTCTACTCAGCCCACGGAAGGCAAACTGCTCGTGGGCGGTATAGATGTGGCCCGCCTTTCCCGCCGACGGCTGCCCTACCTTCGGCGCAATATCGGCATCGTTTTTCAGGACTTCAAATTGATCGATTCACGCACCGTCGGTGAAAATGTGGGGCTGGCTCTAGAGGTTCTCGGCTCGTCCAGAGACCTGATAAACCGACGGGTGAGCGCGGTCTTGAACATCGTCGGCCTCCCTGGACGGGGTAGCGACTATCCCCCCACCCTCTCTGGTGGTGAGCAGCAAAGGGTCGCAGTGGCCCGAGCAATCGTGAACGATCCTTCGATATTGCTGGCAGACGAACCGACGGGCAACCTTGATGGCGCGATGGCCATCGAGGTGATGGAAATCCTGCGGGCGATCAACCTGCGAGGCACGACTGTCATGGTCGCAACCCACGACACCGGCTTGATGAACCGCTTTCCTTACCGCAAGCTCCGCTTTGAAGCGGGCCGACTGGTGGAGTCCTAATGACACAGCGCCTGCAACTCGTCTTCCGACGCGCGCTCCGATCACTGTGGGAGAATGCCTACCTTAACGCTGTCAGCGCTGGGGTAATCGCCGCGACAACTCTGCTTTTCGGCGTGTACCTGTCCGTGCAGTTCAATGTCAACAATATGGTGGACACCTGGGACAAAGACGTTCATCTGAGCGCATACTTTCACCCCGATGTTCCGGAGCAGCGCCGATTCAATGTGCGCGACGAGATCGCCGCACACCCCGAGGTGATCAAGGTCCGCTATGTCTCATCTGATGCAGCGAACCTATGGATGCAGGCGCGCATGCCGGCCATGGAAACTGTCTTGGCTGAGTTGGGCTCTGACACCCTCCCCGCCTCGCTCGAGATTTCCCTCAGCGCAGCACGCGCGAACGACATCGACGCTTTCGCCGGAACATTGTCGGTGACTGACTTTTCCGACATTGACTATGGTCAAGAGTGGATCGAAAAGTTCCAGGGGTTTTTATCTTTGCTCAAACTTTTGGGCGCAGTCATGGGCTCATTGATTCTGATCGCCGCGCTATTTTTGGTCATGAACACCGTTCACCTTGTTGTCTACAATCGTAAAAATGAGCTCGAAATTCAAAAGCTGGTCGGCGCCACCGACGGCTACATCACCGCTCCGTTTCTAGTTGAGGGGCTCATCCAGGGACTGCTTGGTGCCATGTTCGCCTTTATTGGCCTCGCCGCGGTTCATCGTTTGCTGGTCGCTCGGCTCAAAGACACATTTGAACTGGCGATAACGGCAGAGCTTCAGTTTTTACCCGGACCCTATATCGCCATGCTCTTCGTGGCCGGCTCACTTCTGGGGGTTGGCGCAGCATTTTTGGCCGTCAATCGCTTCTTGGCTAAGGTGACCTGATGCGCGCGGTTTGGCTGTTGTGCTTTTTGACTCTGAGCGACGCCATCGCTCAAGAGACCACCGATCCCCGAGCAACTTTAGAGGAAGCCCGAGGTGAAGAACGGAATATTCTAGACCAAATCAACACCATGGACCGGCAACTCCACGAGATATCAGCAGAGACCCAAGACCTTCAACAGCGGATCTCAGACTATAACGCTAGCCGCCTTCGGCACCAAGATGACGTCGCCAGCGCGAATGCACTCTTAGAACGGCGACGCGCTGATGTGGCCACCCGAGTGGGCGCACTCTACAAACTTCAACGCAGAGGTTTCGCGCGGCTAATTTTTGGTGCTGAAAATTCTACAGAGCTTCGTCGTCGCATGCGATATTTACGCTCGCTGGTCGAAGGAGATGCCGGGCACCTGGCGGAATTCCAAGAAAACTTGGCCCGCAGGACCCTTGCCATGGACGCCATGGAGCAAGACCTCGACTCGCTGACAGCACTTCGGGCTGAACTTCAGCTCAAAGAGGCCGATTTACGGTCTCAAAAGGCGCAACGCTCCTCTACGCTTGATGAAATCCGGTCCAAGAAGGACTTGGCCATGCGGGCCCTCGCTGAGCAGTCACGCGCCCGAAATGGTCTGAGCAACCGACTGGCTCCGCCAGTCAGGGTCGATGTGAGCAGAGAGGACCCAGCCGCAATGGCCACCAGCGTCAACTTTCGCTCTCTGCACGGAAAACTCCCCTGGCCTGTGAGCTCTTCTCGTGTGGTGCGGCGCTTTGGCCGCTACACCGATGCCTACACTGGAAAACGCGCAAACTCGATGGGGCTCGACCTCGATGTGTCATTCGGCGCCCCCATCCGGGCCGTCGCTGCAGGCACCATAAAGCTGGCCGAGTTTATCAGCGGATACGGTCAGACCGTCGCCATCGAACACGGCCCGTACACCACCGTTTACGCACACGCAGACAAGCTCATGGTCCGCCGTGGGCAGCAGGTCATGGCCGGCCAAGAAATCGGCCGAGCAGGCAACACAGGCCTCACTTCGGGCGCCGACAACATGCTCACCTTTGAGCTCCGATACAATGGGTCACCCCAAGATCCAATCCCGTGGCTGGCCTCACAATGAGTCACCAGCCCTCCCGGATTTCAGCCATGCTCATGGTCATGGGCATCACAGCTTTAGGCCTCCTCGGGGGAGCGAAACTGACGCGTGTGGCCATGGCCCAAGGGGCGGACCCATACCGGGAGTTGGACACGCTGGCTCAGGCCTTGAACCACATTGAAGGCCAATATCTCCGCCCAGTCGACAGCGAAAAACTGATACATGGGGCGATTCAGGGCATGACCGATGTGCTCGATCGCCATTCGGTTTTCCTAGACCCCGCCGCTCTCAAGGAGGCTCAGGCCCGAACCGAGGGCGTGTACTCGGGCGTCGGCATCGAGCTTAAAGCCATCAATAAAGCAATCACCGTCGTGCGGATTGTTCCCGGATCCCCCGCTGACGGTAAGGCTGAGCGAGGGGATGTGCTCGAACGGGTTTCCGGAGTACCGGTCACTTCGCTGGCCGATGCGGGAGATGCCCTTAGAGGCCCTAATCTGTCCGAGGTTACCCTCACCCTAAGTCGTGCTGGGCAGCCCCAAAGCATCACCTTGGAGCGGAAACAGATTAGAGACCGCACGGTCCGCGTCAGCCGACTCGGGCAAGGCTGGGCGATAGCCGAAATCGTCCGCTTTCAACGAAACACCGCCACCGACCTGGAGCGTGGCTTACGGAAAATATCGCCCAAAAATGGTGTCATCATCGATCTTCGCGGGAACGGCGGAGGGCTTCTTGAAGAAGCAGTGGATGTGGTCAAGCTCTTCGCAAACGCAGGCTTGATCGTCCAAACCAAAGGCCGAGACGGCACGACCCTAGAGTCCCACAGCGCTACCAAGACAGCCCCATACGGTCACCTGAACATCATTGTGCTCGTGGATAATGAGTCGGCCAGCGCCTCAGAGATCGTGGCAGGCGCCTTGCGAACCCTGTGCAAAGCAACCTTGGTGGGCACTCAAACCTATGGAAAATGGTCCGTACAAAGGCTGTACGTGTTTGAATCCAAGAGCGCTATTAAGCTAACGATTGCCCATTATGAAATCGCCGACCCTAAGGCCGGCACAGACAAGGTGGGCCTAAGCCCAGACATTGTTGTTGAAGCGAAAACGCCAACATCCACCGCAGTTCAAGCCTTAAAAGAGAGGCTCAACGGCGACCCTGTGGCACAGGCTCACCTCGCTCAAATCATCGGCACATTGAGTACCAGCCCAAACCAGCCCATCCTTGCGCCACTCAAACGGCGCTTAACCCTAGACCCACAACTCAAGGCAGCATGGACACTGGCGCGCACCAGTCATTAAAGCAGACGGCTACACTCGCAGTCTTCGTGTTGGGCCTGATCGCCCTCGTTGGCTGGCTCGTACCCGTCATGATCGATTCCAATCCGACCCCGGCCAAACGGGCTGAGGCACCGCCTAGAACGGTGACCTTCGAAGAAGTTGACCGGTTTTTGGAGGACACCCTCGGGCGTATCGGGGCCGAGCAGGTAATTCGTAGAGAGGACAACGATGGCATTATCCGGGGGATTTACCAACTCCCAGGAGGCGTGGAGACGCCAATGATCGCCCAGAGGCTTAGAGGCTTCGCCGACGAGGCTGATATAGAGTTGTATGTAAGCCCCGTCGATGGTTTAGACCTGGAAGTTCGAGCTTATGCCGGGCCAAAACTCCGGCAACAGCTGCTGCTCGTTCCCGATTTACCCGCCCCGCCAAAAATCCGGGGTAGCATTCGAAACCCAGACCGCCCAATGTTGTCGGTGGTAGTGACCGGTGTCGGAGATGCCGGGATCGACAAATTGCTCGACATCCGAGCCCCCATCACCATCGCTATAAAACCCTACACCCCCTTTGCCCTCCGAACTGCACGGATTGCGGCGAGCCATTGGCACGAAGTCATCGCAGACGTGCCACCAGACATGACCCCCCAAGAGGCTCAACGCGCTGTGCCTTTGGCCACTGGTATTTGGTTTGACGGCACCCCAGTCGCCCCGCTTGGCACCTTCGATGTGGTGGTGGTTCCAGCAGACAAGGTGTCTGGTGCCAGAGCCCCCCAAGCCATCCGTGTTCTTGCAGCCCAACGTAGCGACCGCAGAGATGCCATGGCGACCCTTAGCCGTGCTCGGCACATCGCCGTCAAGATGGGCAGGGCAGCACTCGTTATCGAGGCAGACGACCCGGGCTTATCCAAGGTGTTGGCCTGGACTGCCCGGGCACACCGGGATGGGTACCGAATCGTCTTGGCCACCGAAGCTGCACGCTATCAAGAGCTACGAGGCCCTAAATAGGCTCAAAAGGCTGCACCCTCTTCAGGGTTTCCACGCTGGCGACGATAAAAGCGCGCCATCTCCCGAAAAGCCTTCAATACGACTTTGGGTTGTGCGCCGGTTTGTGCACCTGCAACCCGAGCAAAATGAGACACCGGCACCTGCTTTATTCGGAACCCCCCCTTGGTGGCCTTCACCAAAATCTCTGCATTGACAAAAGCACCCTCTGAGTTGATCTCCATGCCCTCGAGTACTTCTCGCCTAAACAGCTTGAAGGCACAGTTGACGTCTTCCACATCGAGACCAAACGCACCATAAAGAGCAAGGCCCCACGCTGCTGCATTGGCACGACGAATCCATGGGTCCTGGCGTGGGCTTCGATAGCCAACCACGATATCGAAGCGATCAATCCAGGGGGTCAGCAACGCAATCTCTGCCGCATCAAACTGCAGGTCGGCATCGGTGAAAAAAATATAGCGCTCACGTGCCGCGTTAAAACCAGACCGTAAAGCTGCGCCGTATCCTTGGTTTTCTGAGTGCACCACCAAGCGCACCTGTGCATGAGCCATCGCACGAACCTGCGCAGCTGTATCGTCAATCGACCCGTCATCGACGACCACAATCTCCCAGCCATCGATGCACGAGATGTCGACCAAATGTGAAAGCGCCCGTGTTGCCTGAGACACACTTTCTACAATATTTTGAGCCTCATTGAAGGCCGGCAGAATGAAGCTCAATCCCATGAGTTCGCCTACTCGACGCCGAAAGAGTAGGCCTTGATGTCTTTGGTGTCCCCACCGACTGGATCAATGGTTTCACTGCCGTTGGAGTCGACCGCCTTGAAATAATAGCGCATCACTGACGACCCCACACTGGGGCCAGGAATCGTCCCTCTAAACTCGGCTCCAGCGACAATCGACATGGGCACTGCAGTGGAAAACTCTGCGTCCGTTTCCTGCTTGTAGTACATCTCGACCACCATCACATCGAGTTCACACCCCTCACGGGCGTCTGTGATCACCTGGGCAGTGACAATCACGTCAATACCGCCGGGCTGGGGGTCGTCATAGTCCTGGTGAATGATCTCGGGCGGCGTATCGCAAACCACATGGTCGCTCTCTTCGTCCTCAGTACCGACATAATCTGTGGTGCTACCGCCACAGCCCGTGAGCAGAACACCCATCGTAAGAATCATTTTCATCAGTGTCTCCTGTTAATCAACGACTGTACCGACCAAATCATAGTCCGAAGCCCGGTCGATCCGCACCCTTCGTATTTGACCAGGCCTAATATCCTCGGGTGGCATCTCCAAATAGACGACACCATCTACGTCCGGCGCTTGCGTCTCAAGCCGACCAACCGTCACCCAATCATGGTCATCGGAGGCACCGTCGATAAGCACATCGAGGGTCTGGCCCACCAAAGCGTCCATTCGGGCGCGACTGACATCTGCCTGGGCCTGCATCAAAATCCGCTGGCGCTCATTCTTCACATCGTCCGGCACTTGATCTGGCAGCTTGGCTGCGTCGGTACCTTCTTCTTGGAAATAGGTAAACACGCCAACCCGCTCGAACTGTTGCACCTTCACAAAATCGAGAAGCTCCGCGAAATCGGCTTCGGTCTCACCGGGAAAGCCAACAATGAACGTGGTGCGAATGGCGATACCTGGGACCGCCAACCTCACCCGATCAAGAATCCTCTCCTGGCCCTGCCGGGTCACACCGCGACGCATGGCCTTGAGCATGGGCCCAGAGGCATGCTGCAAGGGCATATCCAAATACCGGCAAACCTTAGGCTCGTCGTTGATGGCCGACAATAGGCTATCAGGAAGCCCAATTGGATAGGCGTAATGCAAGCGAATCCATTGAATCCCCTCCACACCGGCCAAGGCCCGTAACAAGCCGCCTAAATCGGTTCCATCGCTAAAATCTCGCCCAAATGCAGTGGAATCTTGGCTCACCAAATTCAGTTCGCGAACCCCCTCTCCGGCCAGGCGCTCGGCCTCAGCCACCAACGAAGGGATCGTCCGGCTCCGCATCTTGCCCCTCAAGGTAGGAATGATGCAAAACGCACAACGATGATTGCAGCCTTCACTGATTTTCAGCCAGGCTGAGTGTCCCTTCCATGAATTTACCCTTGGGGAAAACTCGTCATGGATGTACATCGGCACATCAATATGGGTCTTGGGTGCAGTGGCATCTCGACTCCGAAGCACCTCATCAATACGATGGTACTCTCCAGTCCCAAGAAAGTGATCAACCTCTGGCAACTCATCCTCGAGGGCCACCCCAAACCGCTGAACCATACACCCGGTCACGATCAACTTCTCGCAGCGGCCGTCCTCCTTGTAGCCAGCCATCTCAAGCACCGTATCGATGCTCTCATCAGTCGCAGGCTTGATAAAGCTACACGTGTTGACCACGATAACATCGGCCTCCTCGGGAGAATCAACAAGCACACAATCGGCTCCCCTGAGTTTTCCAATCATCACCTCAGAGTCGACCCGGTTTTTCGGGCATCCAAGGCTCACTAGGTGCACACGCTCGCTCATAGCGCCTCCTACGGCCCGTCTGAGTTTAGTACTTGTGTTCCTTGCGGCACCTCAAATCTAAACTTGGAATCGGCAATATCAGCGTTATTTTTCACGCTGGAGAATGTCAGGGAGACCTCGTTGCCAAATGCGTCGATCACCGTGACCGCTTGCACACTGTAGCCCTTCTTCGCAAGGCGCAGCTCTAAACTTTGAAATGCAGCGTCGCCCTTTGGCTTAAGCCCCAACAAAACGCTTCCGCCCTTACCCTTGCTCTCTAAAACTTCGACATCAAAAAGCTCCGTGAGCCTATTGAGGTCATCCAATAATTGGGACATACCCTGCCCACCTGAGGACATACCCTTGGAAATAATGACCTGATTCTCAGCTGCTGACCAAACCCACATGGTTTCGCCATCGGTCACAAACTCAGTGCCTGAGGGTTGCGTGAAGGTCCAGCGCATCATCTGAGGGCGCTTGAGCAACACCCGGCCTCGCTGCCTGGTCTCATCCCCCATCGCCTTGGAGCGGGTGACCTGAACGAAGTCGGCTCGTAGCGTCTTCACATCCTTGTACGCAGCCTCTACCCCCTGGACGATCTTGTCTGCGTCAGCGCCGGCGAAGGCCAGCGGGGAGACAAACAAGAGGAGACCGAGAGCGATAAGACGGGACACAGACGACTCCTATAGGGCATTGGCCGTCTCATACCGTGACCACTGGCTACAGGCAATCAGCGGGCAGTGACAATCCAGTGCCACAAACGGCCCACAGTCCTGGAATATTCAGCCGCCAGTTGACCTTTATGCGGTACAACCCACCAATACTTTCCGTGGGCGCGCGCCATCGGAAGCGCCGATGACCCCTTCTTGTTCCATCACATCGATAATCCTGGCTGCACGGTTGTAGCCAATCTTAAACCGCCGCTGAATCATCGAAGAGCTCGCCTTACCCGACTCACAAATAAAGGCGACTGCCTCGTCATAAAGCTCGTCATAGTCATCATCATCAATCATTCGACCACCGCCGTCCTCAGCAACGATCTGTGCCTCGTACACCGGCACAGCCTGCTCGCGAATATAGTCGGCTACTCCGTTGACCTCGGCATCTGACACAAAGCCACCATGCAGGCGTTCCAGCGCCGAAACTCCCGGAGGTAAAAAGAGCATATCGCCCTTCCCCAGCAGGGCCTCGGCACCATTTTGGTCCAAAATCGTACGACCATCAATCTTGGTTCGGACCTGGAATGCGATTCGGCTTGGCATATTGGCCTTGATGAGGCCCGTAATGACGTTCACCGAGGGGCGTTGTGTGGCGACAATAAGGTGAATCCCAGCCGCTCGGGCTTTTTGAGCGATTCGAATAATTGACTCTTCAACATCCTTGGCAGCGACCATCATTAAGTCCGCCAACTCGTCGATTACAATCACCAAATATGGCATCCGCTTGGGCGGTGGTGGCACCTCATTTTTGGGCCAGTCCCTGGGCGCATATTGACGAGCCTTGGCAGGGGTCCAATCCTTCAACTCTTCCTCGACTTTTATATTGTAATTGGCAATGCTCCGAACTTTCCATCGGGAGAGTGTCCTGTACCGGTCATCCATCTCCACACATGCCCACCGCAAGGCGGCACTGGCCAACTTGGGGTCTGTCACCACAGGATGAAGAAGGTGAGGAATGTCACGGTACATCTCAAACTCAAGCATTTTGGGGTCGATCAAGATCATGCGAAGCTCATCTGGCGTTCGCGTGTACAACATGGACAACAGCATCGAGTTCACGCCAACAGACTTTCCTGAACCCGTCGTCCCACCCACCAACAGGTGCGGCATCTTGGCCAAATCGGCAACACGGGGCCTTCCATCAACCGACTTGCCCAAGGCCATGGGTAGCGCACCGTCAAAGTTGACGAAGGCCTCGGACCCAATCATGTCGCGAATCCAAACGATCTGGCGTGTCCTGTTTGGAATCTCAATACCGACAACGCCTTTTCCAGGGATAGGCGCGATAATTCTGACACGCAGCGCCTTGAGCGCCATGGCGATATCGTCCTGAAGTCCTGCGATTTTCGACACCTTCACACCGGGTGCGGGCGCGTACTCAAAGGTGGTGATGACCGGTCCAGGGCGAATGGCGACAACCTCTCCCTTCACACCAAAGTCCTCCAATTTTGCCTCGAGGGTGGTGGCCAAGGTTCGCAGCTCATTTTCATCAAAGCTGGCTACATCCCGGACATGCTTGTCGAGGAGGTCCAAATAAGGGAGTTGGAAGGGCGTCTTGACATCAGGTACCGCGATTGCACGGCCATCGTCCTCGTTTCCACCAGAGACGAGTTCACCCGGGGTGACCTCTGGTCCTAAACCGCCGGTGTGTGACACAACCTCTAAGGAGCGCTCCAGATGAACAACAGGCTCATCGAGGGGTGGCATGGTCGGTGCGGACTCGGGATCGATCTCCCAAGCTGGCTCGAATTGTTCGGAGACTTCAGCCAACTCGGCTTCTGACGCAACTGATGGTTCGGCGCCACCAAGGCTGGTACGGCCATTGGTCAAAAAACCTGGCTCGGGAGCGTCGAGTGCAGCAGAAAGAAGGGCTGCATCCAAGGAGATAGGGTCTTCGGTCAGTGCACCGGCTGGCGTTGGCGAGACGAACACTTCGGAGTCGCCTGGGTCAACAGCCAGGCCATGCTCTGTTCCCCACTCGACTTCCACCAAGTCGGGAAGCTGCACGACAGTCGGGTCTGGCACCTCATCTTCGTCTCCCGGAATCTCCAGGAACCCATGATTTAGGTCCTGAAACACCTCAGCCTCTGCGACAGTAGGCGTGGGAATCGTGCCCACAGACGGAGAGGAGTGGCCAATGGAAAGGTCTACCAGGGCGGCATGGGTATCTTGGAAGCCACCTACAGATGGCTCGCGACGCGGCAAGGCGTGGAGGAGCCGGTGCCTTGCACCCGTGACCTTGGAACAAACAAAGCCCCAGGAAGCTACACCCCATGAGGACGCGCGGAACAATGTAGCTCCAGCCACATGGGGCAGCCTCGACTCGACAAAATTCAGCACACCAGCAACGATTTGTCCCAGGTCAACCCCAAGCACAAAGGGGGCTGCGCCTAAAAGGCAGAACAGAACCACAATCCACGAGCCAGCAGGCCCAATCACACCACTAAGCGCCTCTGCAGATAACAGCCCGATATACCCACCCGGCGGAAATGCAGCCCCCTCGACACCAGGTGCGACCAATGCGGTCGCAGTGAGCAATGCCAAAAGACTCAGCCCGGCTGCAGCGCCACCGAGCCAACCACCCACCGTTCTTCCAGCCATTTTAATGGCGAATACCACAACAAGGAGAGAGATCACCCATGCGCCGTACCCCAGCACCTGAAAAACCACGTCGGCTAGCCAGGCCCCAGCAGGGCCAGTTGGATTTTGGACAGCCCCATCGCCGGTGTGACTGAATCCTGAATCGGTGGACGCGTAGCCAGCCAACGCAATAAATAAATAGACAGACCCCAACGTGCCACCCAGTAAACTCAACTGGCGCAGACGCCCTAAAGCGGCCGCCGAAATGAGCGGATCTGGCTGGGCCACAGGGGTGGTTTTCTTCGAATTGCGACGCTTGCTTGGGGGTGATGCCACTGTAGCAACTCCGGCTGTTGGGGACTAGTCTTGACGTGTCCACATGATAGCTTATCTTTTACTTTAAGTCTTCAAAAGATCTGTGGCCGGGATACACAACGCGTCGGAGAAATAGATGTCTGCACGTGTCTTGGTAGTTGGTGGTGCTGGGTATATCGGAAGTGTGTCTGCCGCAGTGTTGGTGGGTCACGGATTCGAGGTCGAAACCTATGACGATTTATCGACTGGACATGCCCAGGCAGTTCAGGGAAAACTCCATACTGGCGATATACGCGACCAGCACAAACTCACCGCAGTATTGAAGGCTGGTAATTTTGATGCTGTCATGCATTTCGCAGCCAAATCTCTTGTGGGCGAAAGCGTGACTCACCCTCTCGGCTATTACGATGTGAACGTTGGCGGCACCGCCACCTTGGTCCAAGCCATGCAAGATGCAGGCGTCAACCGGCTGGTGTTTTCGTCTACCTGCGCCATCTACGGAGACCCCCAATACCTGCCCTTGGACGAGGAGCACCCACAAAAACCTGTCAGCCCATATGGTGCCAGCAAAAAGATGGTTGAGGAAATTTTGGCCGCATGCAGAGAGCGTGAAAATCTCCAGGTCACCACCCTCCGGTACTTCAACGCCGCCGGGTGTATGCCAAATGGAGAACTGGGCGAGTCCCATAGGACTGAGACACACCTCATCCCGTTGGCTATTTCTGCAGCCCTCGGACAAAGGCCACCCCTGTCGCTATATGGAGATGATTACGACACAAGAGATGGTACCTGCATCCGAGACTACATCCATGTGCTCGACTTGGCAGACGCCCACATCAAGGCCCTCAACCAGCTCCTTCAAGGCTCTAGTGGCCATGCTTTCAACGTGGGAACTGGGGTCGGGACCACAGTAAGGGAAGTCCTTGAGGCCATCGGTCGGCATCTGGGTACAGAAGTCCCCCACGCCGTGACATCTCGCCGTGACGGAGACCCGCCTGCACTCTACGCCAAGGCCGACCGCATCCGCCAGGTACTCAACTGGCAACCCGAGTGGACCGACATCGACGCCATCGTCGAAACCGCACTCAAATGGGCAATCACACCCAAGTATTGACGCGACTAGTAGGTTGCCGTCAATCCCATACTGACCGTGATGTCGTCGTATTCAGCGTCACCATGCGCGCCATCGGCGCTGCCACGTTGCTGCCACTTCACAGCCGTCCCCACATCAAGAAACTCGGTTGCCATATACGACAGCGCAAGGCCAAGATTCACAAAATGATCATCGCGATTGACTTCACCGACATATTGCTCAAAACGATAGCCTGCGTCGGCCTTTACACCGACTTTGTCGGCAAACCTTCCGTCGTAGCGGAAGAACACATTGTGGAAATCCACGTAGTTGGTGAAGTAGACGTCTTGAAAGGATTTACGATAGCCGAGGGTGACCAGTTGAGAATCGGTCGCGTTGTATCCAACTTCGACGATACTGAGCAAACCACCAGGGAACCCCTTCAAATCCTTACCGTAGCCGTCGGTGGGTTGACCTTGACCCGGCACGGAGCCCTCATCATAGATCATTTCGCCATAGCCACCTATCAACCCAACAACGATTTTCTCAGTCACCCTACCGCGTAATCCAAGCGTCGCGCGCCATTCCGAACCATCAGGAATACCCAAGGTTTCACCAAACTCATCGATGGAAATTCCATCTCCCTTGGTGTCTACCAGGTTGTTTTTCCAGCTAAACCAAGTCTTGCTGTATGACCCTACAATTGCCGTTTTTGGGAAAAATGCCCACCTTAAATCAACACCAGGCCCATAGGCCGTCCGACTGTTGAGCGCGGGGCTGCCCAGTTCGCTGGGGTCGCCGGATATATCGTATTTGTCGAAGTTGTAGTTGCCACCGACATCAATCTCAAGCGAAGAACCTGGCCGGAGACTAATCCGCGCACTCGAACTGTTCATCAGATGGTTGATATACGCCGACGTGGCGTAAACCGCCTCGGTCTCACGCCCGGTAATATGAAAGCGCTGATTCACTTTCAGTCCCACCAGGGAATCCTTCAAGGCATTCAGAATCAAGCCGGTCTCAAAATCCTTGAACCTGTCAAGGTTTTGATGCTCATCACTGAGGTAATCGACCGCACGATAATCAAAATTGAACCGGAGGCTGGTCGCCTCACCATCTAAATTCACGGCAATTGAAGGAAGCACATGAATCGCTGAACCAGCCACCTCCTCAGAGCCAACCTGGACACCTTCAGCATCGACGGACAGACCCTCACCTAGATACAGATTACTCCGCCGAACAGCACGCAAACCAACCGAGGGGACAACCTCTGCATCACCCAACCGAATGTGATCTCCTGGATCCGCAACGGCAACACCCCCACACAATAAGCCTGCAGCAAAAGCGAGGCTCTTCGCAAGGTACGGGTAAATGGCAAGGCTCGGCCTCATCTCACTCCAAGTTCTCTGAAAAACCAACGGACATATAAGCGAACCACACTCTCTTACAACTTTGAGCGGAAAGAACAACTAACAAACCCTACTCAAAAGGGCTCACCCGGGGTGGATCGACCCCGACAACGAAAAAGTAATCATCGAGGCTCTCTGAATCGTCCCCTTCTGTGAGTCCAGACTGAGAAACTTGCACAGCAGACGTACCTGGTGTCGCACCCGCTTCACCCATACAGCTTTCAGCCTCTGCCGTGAAATGCCTCACTTTGGCCAAACTGACGACGACTTTGCGGAACTCGTGCTCAGCGCGGTCAAGGCGGCCTGAAGAATTGGCCTCTTTCATTGCACCACTCGCACGCTCGGAAACCATAAGTAAAGCGCGAATATTCCCAAGCCGAACAGACACACAGCGAATCATCTCCTCATCACCATTCCGCCGAGCG
>DBIS01000003.1 GCA_002296975.1 Deltaproteobacteria bacterium UBA796
TATTCCAAGGGTTGTTACCGTTCGATACATCGCGTTTAGTGTCCTACGATAATCGGTATTTGGCGCGCTTTATCGCCGAACGCAGCCAACGCTCGATTCAGCAGTCTTGGGAAATGGCCCTCGAAGGTATCGAGGCCGAGGTGCTCCGATTGCTTCGGTCCGAGATTCCTGGCGATACCCACAAGGATTTGAGTCATCAAATCCGGCACTGGGACCGTCGCTTTAAGCACTTTTTATTGCCGATTTGGATCGCTGCCTACCGGTACAAAGGTGAGACCTTTCATTATGTCGTGAATGGCGTGACCGGAAAGATGCACGGCACGGCGCCTTGGAGTTGGTTCAAGATAATCGGGGCTGTGCTTGTGGTGTTGGCGGCCGTGGCTGGGGTGGTTGTGGCGATGGGTGGAAAGTAAACGGGTCAGAAGTGCTATAGTCGCGCTCAGAAAGCAGCGTTGGGGCTGGGGTTTTCATTTTAATATTTAGCAGTGAGGCCTAAAAGATGGCTTTGATTGATGTCGTCAAGTGGAACGCGCCGAAGGGTGTGTATGCGATCAAACATCCCACAACAGATTTGGGAACCTGGACGCAGTTGATCGTTCAAGAAACCCAAGAAGCCATGTTGATGAAAGAGGGTCGGTATTTTGGGCCTTTTGGTCCGGGTCGACACACCCTCGATACCAAGAACTTCCCGTTGATTGAGAAGTTTATGCGGATCCCGTTCGGCGGAAAGACGCCGTTCACCGCCGAGGTTTGGTTCGTCAACAAGGCGGTCGCACTGGACGTCAAGTGGGGCACGGCCACGCCGATGCAACTCAAAGACCCCGAATACAACATCATGTTGCCCGTCCGCGCTTTCGGTCAGTTTGGTATAAAAATCACGGACACCAAAAAGTTTTTGGAGAAGTTGGTTGGGACCTTGCCTGCGTTCACTGAGAGTTCACTGAATTCGTACTTTAAGGGCATCGTGATGGCCCGAACCAAAGACCTGATCGCTGAGCACATCATTCACAAGAAGATATCGATCTTGGAGATATCTGCATATCTCTCGGATGTGTCTGAGTTGCTAGAAGCGCACCTTGGTGAGGAGTTTGCCGAGTTTGGGCTGGGCCTACAGAAGTTTCGGGTGATGTCTATCTCTACGCCAGAGGACGACCCGGCGGTGATACAGCTCAAGGGTGCGCTGGCCAAGAAGGCAGAGATGGACATCCTCGGCTTTAATTATCAGCAAGAACGGTCCTTTGAGGTCATGCAGGCTGCGGCGGCCAATGAGGGCAGTAGCGGCGCTGTGATGGGTGCCGGGATGGGTGCTGGGATGGGCATTGGCATGGGTGCTGCCATGGGCGGCCAAATGGGCGGAATGATGGGCCAACTCAACACTGCGACCCCACCTCCTGGCCCAGCAGCATCTCCTTTTGGGGCTGCACAGACCACCCAGTTTTTTGTTCACTTGAACGGTCAGCAGATGGGCCCTTACCCCGTGGCGACTTTAAAAGAAGGGGTGGCCACTGGGCAGTTTACGGGCGAGACACCGGTGTGGAGAGAAGGCATGGCTGGGTGGGTCGGGGCTGGGCAAGTCCCAGAGCTTCAGGCGCTCTTTCAACCCGCTGGACCGCCTCCGTTCGGTGGGGGCGGTCCGCCTCCTTTTCCCGGTTCTTCAGGTGGTGACACCGAGTAGGAGTGAGCATGACGATGGGTAATAAGCGAAGTTCTATTGGGTTGCAGCTCGCCATAATGGGGGCCTCGATCGCGGTATTTTTGGGTGCAATTTCCTTGGTCGGTGGCGGCTTCGATGACCGAAACACCCGGTTTTGGGCCACGGTTCTTAGCATCCTGTTCGCACACATTGTTTGGTTCAATGTCCCGATCTGGATGGTGGCCACCGATGCCCGAAAAAAGGACGCCTTTCCGTTTCAATTCACAGCCATCACATTTTGTAATTTGTACGCAGCAGGTGTTGTTTTCTTGGCGCTTGCGGTGGTATTTAGCGACATAAGCTCAGGCTGGGTCTTGGTGTTGAATATGGGTTTATTGTTGGGTTTGGTGCTGAGTTTGGGTGCGTTTTCAGTCACCAACCGAGCGATTGAGAAGATGGACGCGGATGAAAAACGGGTCAAAGCCCCAGCTGTGGAGCTCAATCTGAAAATCGGTGCAATCCGGGATCGCGCTGCTATGTGTACGGCAGAGGGTTTTGGCGCCGCCTTAACGGCCATCGATGCGGTTGCGGAGGCGATGCACTTTGGTACTGCTGAGTCTTTAGCAGGCAGCGAAGCGGTGGACGCCGAAGTCGATCAACACTTCAAGTCCATCGAGATGGCATTGGTGGCGTTGGACGAGGCTGAGGGCCAAGAGGCTGAGGCTGTTTTGGTTCAAAAGATTGTCACTGTTTCCCAGGCCGCCCAACGGGTAATCGCTCGACGAGAAGCGGTGATGAAAACCTTGCGTTGATCACCCTATCTTTTTGCTGCGCTTGGTTTATGATGGGCCACCCAAAGGCCGAATAGCTGGAGAAGAATCATGAGAGTATGCGAATTTTGTAGTGCGGCGGTTGATGATGCCACCAATAAGTGCACAGGGTGTGGTGCGGCCCAAAGCACCCCAGCCCCAGCCCCAGCGCCTCCAGCAGCAACAACGGGTGCTGTCGCCGCGCCACCTGCGTCCGTGGTGGTCAATGTAAACACCCCGGGCGAAGCGGAAGGGGGAAAGGCCAAAGGCAGCGTCGGCTGTTTGGTCCTTTTGGCCATCGGTTTCTGGCCAGCAGCCATCGTGTACTACTTCATGCGGCGTTGGAAGTAAGCGCCCCATCTGGCTGATGGCCCTCGAGCCACCCAGGCCAAACCACTCAGGCCTTAGCCATCGGTGTTCTTCACATACAGCTCGTCGAGTTGAGCAGGGTCCACCCGGTTTGGGGCGCCGGCCATCAGGTCTTGAGCGGTGGTGGTTTTTGGAAACGCGATGACGTCTCGGATGTTCTCCGTGCCACACAAGAGCATGCACCAGCGGTCAAAGCCCATGGCGAGTCCACCGTGGGGTGGGGCACCGTATTGCAGCGCGTTCATGAGAAAGCCGAATTTGTCTTGGGCTTCTTCATCGGACAGACCGAGGGCTGTGAAGACTTTGGCCTGAACGTCTGCTTCGTGAATACGGATGGAGCCTCCGCCGATTTCGGAGCCATTGCAAACCAAGTCATAGGCATCGGATAAAATGTCGCCCATCTTGTCGGTCCCCAGCCATCCGATATGTTCGTCGAGGGGCTTGGTGAAAGGATGGTGCATCGCGACCCAACGGTCGTTTTCTTCGTCATGGTCGAATGCTGGAAAGTCGACCACCCACACGAACGAGAAGGTCCCGTTCGGAATGATGTCGCGTTGTCGTGCGATGTGCTCCCGAAGCTTGCCGAGCCCGGCGTGAACGTGGGCGGCAGGGCCGGCGCCAACAAGCACCAGGTCGCCGACTTCAACATCTGGGATTTGGGCTCGAAGCTCAGCCTCCACCTTGGAGAGCGGGCCGGTCCAGCCATCGGCGTTGACTTTTCCCCAGAGCAGTCCGCCCAAACGGTAGCGTTTGACGAACTCGGTCCACCCGTCGATGACTTTTCTGCTGGTGCCTTCGACACCACCTTTGACCACCATGGCTTTGACGATACCGCCGGCCTCGGCAGCGCCTGAGACAACCCGGAATTCACTCGAAGCCCAGTCGACCGTGGTGTGCTCCATGGCGAATCGGATGTCGGGTGCGTCGCGGCCAAAGCGTTCCATGGCCTCGTGATAGGTGATGGTAGGGATCTCGCCGATCTCGTGCCCGATGACTGTCGACCACACATGGCGGGTGAGGTCGTTGGCCATGGTGGTGATGCTCTCGCGGGTGCAAAAGCTCATCTCCACATCGATTTGGGTGAACTCGGGTTGGCGGTCTGCCCGGAGGTCTTCGTCTCTGAAGCATTTTACGATTTGAAAGTAGCGGTCCATGCCTGAGACCATCAACAACTGCTTGAAGATTTGCGGGCTCTGGGGGAGGGCGTACCAGTGGCCAGCGTGCACCCGGCTGGGCACCAAATAATCGCGGGCACCCTCGGGGGTTGAGCGGTTCAAAATCGGCGTCTCAATCTCCAAAAACCCATTGGCGTCCATGTGATTGCGCACGGCGAGGGCGGCCTTGTGCCGGGTCTTTAGGGCATCTTGAAGTGGGCCGCGTCGAAGGTCGAGATAGCGGTATTTAAGGCGCACTTCTTCTGATGCTTTGGCTTCGTCGGTGATGGTAAAGGGCAAAGGCTTGGTGGTGGTCAGCACCCGGACTCGGTCAGCGATGATCTCGATGGCGCCGGTCTCCATTTTGGCGTTCACTGCGTGGTCTTCGCGGGTGTGAATTTTACCTTGCACCTCGAGGACGTACTCCAGGCGTGCAGCTTTGGCGTCGGTCCATGCGTTGGGGCCACAGCGTTCGTCCAAGGTGACCTGCACACGGCCATAGCGGTCGCGGAGGATCAAAAACATCACGCCGCCTTTATCGCGCACAGAGTCGACCCAGCCTTGGATGGTGACGGTCTGACCGGCATGTTCGGGCCGAAGCTCTCCGCAGGTATGTGTACGTTGCGCGATGCTGTCCATGGTGTGCTCCTTCTTGGCGGGTGCGTTTAACCCAAACAGTCTGGCGTGCCCGAGGTTATGGGCGTCGCGAAGTCAATGGAGTGGGCATGAAGGTTTTTGTGACGGGTGGTAACGGTTTTATCGGCTCTCGGGTGGTGCGTCAGTTGCACGCAGCAGGGCATACGGTGCGGTGTTTGGTTCGGGAAAGCTCCAAGACTCACCGGATCGATATGGTGCCTTTCGAAAGGCATTTGGGTGATGTCCGAGATGTGGACAGTTTGGTGGCCGGCATGGCGGGCTGTGAGGGTGTGATTCACCTGGCGAGCATCAGTTCTTGGGAGCAAATTCGCTCGCCGATTATGCGCATCGTGGTGGTGGATGGCACTCGGAATGTGATGGAGGCGGCCAAGCGGGCTGGGGGTGTTCGGACGGTGTTTGTATCGAGCTGTGCGGCGATAAACGGCACCAAACAGCCGGTGATGATGAACGAGGAAACGGCGTTTAAGCTCGACACCAAAAAATATGTTTATGCGGGGGCCAAGCACGAGGCTGAGAAGATTTGTGCCGAGTATGCTGCGGATGGATTGCCAGTGATGACGGTCAACCCTTGTGAGGTTTATGGCCCAGAAGACGAGGAGTTGATTACCGCGAGCTATTTGTTGGACGCCCTTAAAGATTGGCCGGTGATGTCATTGCATGGTGGCACGGCGGTGGCCCATGTCGAGGACATCGCGGCGGGTATCATTGGGGCTTTGCACAAGGGTAGGGCTGGTGAGCGCTATATCTTGGGGGGTGAAAATCTTCATGTGCGTGAAGTGATGGAGAAGACCCTTGTGGCGGGCGGCCAAAAAGGAAAGTTCATTCTTCAGATGCCCAATATGGTGATCAAGGGCTTGATTAAAACCCTGGTGACCTTGCGTTTACCCACGCCCGTGATCCCAGATATTGTCGATTACGGCACCTTGTTTTGGTTTGTGGACTGCAGCAAGGCTCGCCGAGAGTTGGGCTACATCCACCGGTCTGCGGACGAGACGATTCAAGATGTGGTGGATTGGCTGATCGCTGAGGGCTTGGCGCCCGCGAAATAAGGCGGGCTCAAATTTTATACATCCCGCCCATCTTTTTTACCGCGGCCACGGTATCGGATTAGGTGCCCCGAGAATGCGGAAGTGGCGGAATTGGTAGACGCACCAGATTTAGGATCTGGCGACCATAGGTTGTGGGGGTTCAAGTCCCCCCTTCCGCACCCATCAACAAAGACGGCGCTCACATATTGATTGTGCGGGCGGCGTTCTTGTTTGAGGTGAAGCGCTTTCTCGGGTGGGCACGAAAGGCCCGCGTTTTTGGAGATCTTCGAACTTGGCGTCGAACATGACTGATGGCCCCCATTTTGATTGATCGCCCAAAGATGGTGTCCGTCAATCAAATATTGTTGACTGACACATCGAACGTGAACTTTCGGTTCTTCTCCACTATAGTCGAATGATGAATATTCAGAATTTAAACGTTCAAACCATCGTTTTTACCCTTTTTCTGGGCCTGGGCCCCATCGCAAGCCCCGCCCACGCAGAGGCCCGAGATGCCGGTCCTCCTTTTGGTATGCTTGAGCTCATCGACGAAGTGATTGTCGGCGAAGATCTGGGGCATGAGTTTAGCGAGAGCGCACCGGGTGTCAGTGAGGTCCAGACCCTGCTGGGCTCGGATGCACGCGTGCTGCCCAATGTCGGTGGACCCCGGCACTTCGCTTATCGAATCGGAAAAGACAAGGGCTTGGTGGCCGGTCAAGCATATATGTTGGAGGTGGCCTTCCCAGAGGATGAACCAAGAACAGTCTTTCTCCTCAACCGGGGTGCAGAAACAAGCCGGGGCTTCTCAACAGGGACGGCGCTTGGCGATGCAACGACGGGCTATGCTGTCACCAGCCTGGAGTCTCTGGACTTCCCCTTGAGTGGTGAGACCAAGACCTACCGCCAACTGTTCTGGCTTCATGATCGATTTGAGGATGTACAGCGCACCGCCCGTTCGGATACCCCTGAGGATGGCTTTTGGGTCATCATCGCCCAGCCCGGCGCATGGCAAGGAAGTGCAACTGCACAGCGACAGGCCCCACTCTCCCATGGCGCTGCCATCTCCGCGATTCGCTTGTACGCAGTGGATGATCCCAGCGCACTCAGTGTCACCATCAACTACCCGCCCGACGACCTCCCTCGGCGGCACATCTTCTTTCGAGAGGAGATGAGTGACGATGTCATCAACTCCCTCGATGAGACGGTTCGGGGGGTCGTAAACGAAACAGACTGGTACGAATACAAGGCACGCTTGATGGACTTTTTGGGCATCAACACCTTCTCCAAAGACCTGCTCGAATTTGGTGCCAATCAAGGGTGGGACAGTACAGCCTATGGCGGGAATGACTGGGTTCACCAGAGCAGCTATCCCCAGCGGTGGGCGAACATCATCGAGATGTTGACCGAATACGACCATTATGTGCTGCCTTATTATGAGTACGCCGGGAGCAAGGGCGACAACGGGCTGGGCTACCAGGTGTTGGCGCGACCCTTGTGGAGAGACCGCTACTCGGGCTTCAGCAGCGCTGTACCTTGTGAGGGCTACACCCACATTTGGTGGGGAGAGCGGGCCAATGCGGACCTCACCGACCCCGACACATATGAAGACCTGCGCAAGATGCTCGAGTTGACCATCGTGGACCACAAAGACAAGGTCACTTTTGTGGGCGCATGGCTGAGAACCCGGCCAAGTGACCTGCCGGTGAGCTTCGCTGACGAGCCCCTGCAGCGCTACTCCGATGAGATGCTCGCAGGAGAGCCCGCCACCCGCGAGGCGCTTCGCGAGGACGCCACAAAGCTGGCCGCCTACCGGGACTGGTGGGGCCTCAAGCGCCGCGACTTTCTGACAAGCCTGCATGCCTATCTGGAGGACAATCTCGAGGGTGAACAAGCGATGCTCTTCACCGCTTACAGCGAGGAGGGGGGGCCGTGGGTAGGCGGCGGCATCGTGACCGATGACCCCACCCGGTTTGAGCCTTCTGGCATGAGCGCACAAGACTTCGACACGTACATGGCAGAGGACAAGTACCTCTCTCAGATGCTTGCAGACCAGGGCAACTGGAACGAAGATGGATGCACCGACCCCTCAAAACGCATGTACGAATGGCAGCACTCCGCCCCTCGGCCTGATCCTCAGAACTACGAGGACACGCCTGGCGCGATGATGACCTTTCCCTTCAGCAGCCAGTTCACGGTCGCCTCTCAAGTGGCTTTGGACACCTTTCGGACGCCATCCGGTCTTGCGATCATTCGTCACTTCAACCTCAACGAGAACACAATGACGGACAGCAGTGACAGCAGTGGCACCAGTGTCGGTTATTTTGTCGCCGATGTGGACCGGGCCGGTGCCTTCTCCATGCTCGCTGAAGCCAAAGCATTGGCCCACGGTGACCCGCGCTACATTGGGTACCTGGCGGGCTCAAGCTTTTCGAGGGGCTTCCCTGTGCCGACCCGGGCGTTCAACGCTGCCTTTCTGGCCCTGCCGGCCATCCCCAGCGAGATTCTCACTGGCGCTGCGTCGGATGCCGAGGTCATCGTGCGGGCCTACCCCAGCGAAAGCCATAGCACATTCTCGGCGATCGTCAACACAGGCATGGGCGCAAAGCGTGACGTGGTCATTACCCTGCCGGACTCAGGTGTCACCGCAACCGACCGGGTTGGGATGACACCTTTGACGATTGAAGATGGCACCCTCAAGTTCGACCTGGAGGTTGCGGGGGTGCACGTTGTACAGCTTGAGCCCGGTTTGGGCGGTGACAGCGATGAACCTGGCACTGAGATGCCTCAGGACGAGTCCCCAACCGTCACTGACGCAACTGTATATGAAGACCCTAAGTCGAACGCTTGTGGACCCTGCTCAAGCGTTGCCAGCAGCCATCAGCCTGCCGGCCTGTTTGCGTGGATACTCACATTCATCGCCTTCCGCCGGCGACGACATCACGGTCCAACGACCACCGACTAAAGCCATCGCGGGGTCCGCTCAGGTGTGCGGGTTCACGCCAAAGGCGATTGGCCTCGGCCGGTGATTCCTAGGCTCCCCACGTCTCCGGAACCACAAAGAACATCTCCTCGGGATGGTCATCCCAAGCCAAGCAACTCCACAGCTGGGCGTTCTCGAGGGGGCTTGTGCCGATGGCGCCAAGGAAGGCTGTGGCCGGCATGATCGCATCGGCGCCTCCGGACCAGGGACCAAACCAGAGGGGTCGCACGCGCTGGACCCAAGTGGCCTGTGGCCTGGACCCGGTGAGGGCCTGAAGCTGGGATGGGCGCAACCAGCGACCTTGGGCGGTCTGGTGGCCTTGCGTGGCACGGCTGGGCGCAGCACCCCAAGGGCTAAAGAGCACCCCCTGCACCATCAGCCGATGGCGGTGGATCTGATCCACACCCAGCGATGCCAAGCGTGCCGTGGCTTGGGGGGTCTCTGACAGCGGAAGCTGGTGGCTGAGCATACGGCTGACTTTCGCATCCAAGCGGTCGCGGCCCCGGGGCCCCAGCCAGCTCGACCATTCGAGACCATTGTCACACTGCAGAAACAGCTTGTAGGTCAATTCCCAGTGCTCATGGGCACCATCGGGCGCCTCCAGAATAAAGTCGAGGGCTCCCATGGTGCGCTTGCCGTCTTGGATCTGCAAATCGCGTGCGATGCAGCGGTAGCCGAGGCCGTGGTCGAGCCCCCACAGCATCAAGGCCTCGAAGGCGATGCCGAGCTTGTGGGCTCGGGGGCCTTGGAGCAGCTGCATTAGACCCGCGGGGTCCCTGGAGAGCAAGGCATGAAGACGGGGGTCTTCGGGCTCAAGCAATGGCGCATGCCCACCGGGCAAGCCCTCGAGCAAGCCCGGCTGGGTCATCACCCAAGCGAGCGCCTTGAGCCAGGTCCTTTCATTCACATCATTCACGGCCTGAACCCTATCCTCCGCGTCATTTTTTAATTGATGGGGACGCATGGGTACTGTACAACGCGCGGAGCACGGCACACCACATCACGGGTGGGAAGAAAGCACACCGCCTCTCATCATAGGCACAGGGCACTGAAGCCAAAAGTATGTGTTACTTTGTAAAAAATAGAGGTCGTATGCGCTCATTTTCAGTTTCGATGTTGTTGGTTTGTACACTGACCCTTGGCTGTGAAAGTCGGAAGGGCGACACCGGCGGATCGATGGTCGTTGCCGACGCGGACGCAGACGCGGACACAGACGCAGACGCAGATACCGATGCAGACAGCGATGCAGACAGCGATGCCGACGCAGACGCAGACAGCGACGCAGACGCCGACAGCGATGCCGATGCAGACGCAGA
>DBIS01000004.1 GCA_002296975.1 Deltaproteobacteria bacterium UBA796
CAACCAAGTCGACGCACCGGTTTATGGCTGCATCGAGCACATCCGCTGGGACGTCTTCAAAGTCGGTGATGACACACCATTCCAGAGCATCTCCGCATGGTCACCAAAAATCGACTTCCCAGAAAACGGACAATATCGTGTGGTCTTGAACGTGGGCGCCCCTGGCGATCTCTACAATGCAGAAGAGCTCTTGATCGACGTCAACCCAGTCAGCGGCTGCTCCACAGCACCGGCCTCTGGTGGCATCGCAGGCTTGCTCTTGGGCTTGTTCGGCCTCCTTTACCGTCGACGCGACTAAGTTAAAACACAGGTGCTTCGCATCTTTATATCGGTGATGGCCGCCTCAGCATTAGCTGGGGCGGCCATCGCTGCTTCCACGAGCCCGCTCCTTTTGGACCGCCACCCTGAACGGGTTGTGGCCATGACCATCGCCGAGCGCTCGAGACCAAATATTGACGAAGACATCCAGGTGGCCGGCCCCTGGCATATCGTCCACACCATCGATGGTGTTCGCACCTGGGAGGGACCCCTCCCGGTCAGAACCCGCACCCTGTTTTTTAACCGCCCACCGGCTGGCATGCGCTTGTCCCGCATCGGCAATAAGGACAAAAAACATCCCGTCAAAGCGGAATCAGGACTTTCGGCCGCCAGGCAAAAACACACCTGGGCCTTCTCTGCTGACAGCATCCAAATCCGACGCGCCCTCGGCGATGGCCCCCCGACTGATGGTGAATACATCATGGAGTACAGCCGTGCCACCGAGCGCGAGCGGAGCCTAAACCAGAGCATGACCGACCAGTCTGTCGCAGATTTTGTTTTTCGGTCCGTGCAAGTCGGAGACACCAGCCGCCACGGTCTACTCCTGCCAGCACCATCTGAGATTCAGTTCGCCATTCAGATTCAGCAGGGGACCATGCTTCGTTTCGACGCATCGGTCATCCCGCCAGAGGCTGCCATGGGCGCCGAGCGTTCCGATGGGGCATTGATCGACATCATCGTACACGCCAAGGGAGAGACCACCACCGTTTCTACACTTGCCGTCGATCAACATATTCAAACTCACACCATCGACCTCTCTGGCTTTGCAGACACCCCAGCGACCCTCAGCATCAAGACACGGCCCAAGAACAATACGCTTTTGGACTATGTTTTTATCGCCGAGCCCACCGTGTTTATCGCCGATGACCAAGCACCACAGATGGTGTTGATCTTTATCGACACCTTGCGGGCAGACAGCCTCGGAATGTACGGCTACCACCGCGACACCAGCCCCAAATTGGATGACTGGGCCCAAAATAGCGCGGTGTTCACACAGGCCCGGTCAGTCGCACCCTGGACTTTGCCCTCTGCCAGGACCATGATCACCGGCACCCACCCAGAACGTTGGGATAAAATTGAGCGATTGCAAAGCCGCCTGGCCTCCACAGGCTGGGCCACCGGCATGGTCGCCGGCAATGTTTACCTCTCATCTAATTTTGAGATGGCCGAGGGCTGGGGCACCCACCGATGCATCAACTGGCCCCAAGGATCCACCCAAATCCACAGGGGTCAGGCCTTTTTGGAGGCGCACCAAAACCAGCCGAGCTTTCTATTGCTACACCTGATGGACATGCACCTGCCATACACAGAGCCTGTTCAATACCGCAGCCTTTTTGTAGAGGACACCCCCGAAGCCATCGACCGAACAGGCTATTTTTTACGCAAAGAAGTCACGCGGGTGGCGCGGCGGGAAGGGGCTAAGGCCAAAGCCTATTTTCGCGGGCGCTACGACAACAATCTGCGCTATCTCGACGACCAAATCCACGCCTTTATCGGCGGACTCAAAGACGATGCCATCGTGATGATTGTCTCTGATCATGGCGAGGAATTTTGGGAGCATGGCAGCTTTGAACACGGCCACTCCCTATACGATGAGTTGCTCCGGATTCCAATGATCCTCAAAGGCCCTGGGGTTAGCCCTGGGCGCTTTGACGCCCCCACCAGCCTGCTCGATGTGGCACCGACTTTGGCAGCCATGGCAGGGATCGACACTGCAGGCATGGTGGGCTTTGATTTGCGCAATCTAGCCAACGGATCAGCCACCCAACGCTTTGAAGACAGACCCCAGGCCTTTGGTCGGCCCCTGTATGGTCTTCGGCGCTGGGGAAGCCTAGAAAACGGCAAAAAATACATGGCCGATAAGGGTAACGAAGCCCTCTACGATCTCGCCGTGGACCCCGGCGAAACCCAAGACCGGAGCGCGAAGCACAGCGACGAACTCATGGCCGCCAGACTGGCATTAGGCCGTGCTTTGGACCGGCCTTATGTTCCGGTATGGCGCTTGGTGTTGAACACCGCCAAACAAGGTGCCGCGGTGAGGGTAAAACTCAACACCCCGATCGCCACCGCCTGGGTAGGTGACGACCCCACCATGCGCGGCAAGGCCAAGGTGGACATCGACCCCACACAAACCATCGCACGGTGGCCGAAACAACGGGGAATGGTTGAGGTTTTTGTCGTCCCCCCCACACCGCTCCCACACAGCTTCGAACTTGAGCTGAAGGTGGGCAGCCGCACCGAAACCCATAAAATCGACTTGAGTGAACCACCCGAACACAAAGCCGGGAGTGCGGTGACCTTATTCAAGACCCGCTTGGCGGGGCGAAGCTTCCGCATGACCACCGGATGGGCACCCATCCCCTCTGAGCTTGATGGAGCGATTCAAGGCTTTGATTCTGAGGTTGCCGGCGACCTTGAGAGTCTCGGCTACATCGATAAAAAATCGGAAAACTGATAATTTGGGAAATAAACCCCTCATGCTTGGGGCTTAGACCTTGCCCAAACCGGAGAATCCATGACCATCAACACTTTCATCCTATCGATATGCCTTTTCGCTCTGCCATTTTCGGCCAATGCCCATGATCCAAAAGCCAGCGAAAAAGACACTAAAACCCTCATGGAGCGCACCCAAAAACGCCACCCAGAGCGGTGCCAGAAGCTCGAACGCCTTCGCAAGGAAAACCCGGTCGCCTTCCGCAAAACCATCCGCCGGAAACAGCGACACCTCAAGCACCAAGGGCCACAGAGCAGCCCTGACGACAGAAAGAAGGCGCAGGCGTTGAGAGACCGTTTTAATCAGACCCTTAAACGCTATCAAAACGCAGACGAGGCTCACAAACCGGAGCTTCGCAACGAGCTGATCACCGCCGCGACTGAAATTTTCGAGACCCGGCAAACTCACAGATTGGGGCGTCTACAAAAACTGCACAAAGATGTCGCCGATTTGGAATCTGAAATCAAGGACCGGAACGAGAACCAAGCGGCTCTGATCCAAGATTTCGTGGAAGAAAAAACAAAAAACGGCCTTCAAGGCCTTTAATTCTCTCTTGGATTGGCACCAAGATGGCAATGCATCCCCCCCCAGATTAGCCTCCGTCTTGTCCCCACAATCGGAGAATAGTCATGGCCGAAGCCACCATCCCCGCCGTCCTGTTTGGCCAAGCCCAAACCCGCCCCAATGACCCCGCCTATTTTGTGCGCGGCGAGACGGACTGGGGCCCGACAAGCTGGGCCACCTACGCCCTCAATGTGCGACGTGCAGCCCAAGCACTGCTCGCCTTTGGTATCGAGGGCGGTGATGTCATCTGCATTTTGGGCAACAATCGCCCAGAGTGGTGCGAGATGGACTTGGGTGCGATGTGTATCAACGCCATACCAGCAGGTATCTACCAAACATGCTCGGGCGAAGAGATCTCCTATATTTTAAACCACGCCGAGGCGAAAATCCTGCTGCTGGACACCCAAACTCAATGGGACAAGGTCAACGCCATACGGGATCAATTGCCACACCTCAAACGGGTGGTGTTGATGTCAGGACTGAACATCGACGATGCGCTTACCCAAAGCTGGGAAGACTTCCTGACCAGCGGCGACGCGGTCGAGGCCTCCAAAATCGACGATTCTGTGGCGGCTCTCAAGCCAAACGACCCCGCAACTTTCATTTACACTTCTGGCACCACCGGCCCGCCCAAAGCCGTCATGCTCAGCCATAACAACCTCGCTTGGACCGCTGAGGCAGCACGCGATGTGGTTGGCCAAACCCATCTCGACACAAGCCTGTCCTACCTGCCATTGAGCCATATCGCCGAGCAAATGTTCACTTTGCACGCACCGATCACCACTGGCGCTCGGGTCTACTTTGCTCAAAATATCGAGAAGATGCCCGACAACCTTAAAGAGGTGCAACCCACTATATTTTTTGGTGTTCCACGGGTGTGGGAGAAGTTCCACGCTGGGGTGGCAGGCAAACTCAAGCTCGCCACAGGCGCCAAGGCCAAGCTGGTCGCTTTCGCACAACGCACTGGCACAAAGGTGTCCGACCTCAGATGCCAGGGCAAGCCCATCACCGGACTGTTGGCATTCAAGTACAAGTTGGCCAATAAACTCATCTTTTCTAAGCTCAAGCCAGCCATTGGTATGGGAAATGCCCGCATCTGTGTGAGTGGGGCAGCCCCCATCGCTCCCGATGTACTCAAGTTTATGGCCAGCCTCGATGTCGTGATCTTGGAAGTCTACGGCCAATCTGAAGATACCGGGCCCACCAGCTTCAACCTTACGGGCCAAACCCGCTTTGGTACCGTTGGACGCCGCCTGGCTGGGGTCGACGTCAAGATCGCCGAGGATGGTGAAATCTTGGTGAGCGGACCCAATGTCTTTTTGGGCTACTACAAAGATGAAGAAGCCACCAACGCCACACTCGATGCTGATGGCTGGCTGTACTCTGGCGACCTGGGCGCTTTTGATGCCGACGGATACCTGACCATCACCGGGCGTAAAAAAGACATCATCATTACCGCAGGCGGCAAAAACATCGCCCCGAAAAACATCGAGGCCGCTTTGATGGAGCATGAAGCGGTCAGCCAGGCCGTCGTCATCGGCGACCGCCGAAAGTTTCTCTCTGCCGTGATGACCATCAACCCAGAGATGTTGGCTGAGAAGTCCGGCGACACCGCTGCCTTCGAAGCCTCGGTCTCTGCCCATATCGAAGAGATCAACAAACGCTTCGCCAGGGTGGAACACATCCGGAAGTTTAGTATTCTCCCCAGAGAGCTAGACCAAGAAAATGATGAACTGACGCCGACCATGAAGATAAAACGACGGATCGTCTACGATAACTGGGCTGACATCATCGATGGCATGTACGCCTGAGGCCCACAAAGCCCACCCTCTACACACGACAATAGGCCCGGATCAAATCCGGGCCTATTTGCTGTTGAGCTAAAAACCCAAGCGCCTACTTGTGACGGAAGGTGATCCGGCCTTTGGTGAGGTCATATGGACTCACCGCGACGGTCACCTTGTCGCCCAGCACCACACGAATGCGGTATCGGCGAAGCTTCCCAGCCAAGTGTGCTTGCACGGAGTTTCCGTGCTCTGTTTTCACCAAAAAGGTCCCGCCTGGGTACACCTCTTCAATGGTTCCTTCCATATCGATTAAGTCGTCTGCGGCCACGGCCACCTCCATTGACGATTGCCTAACGAGGCACTGGACCACTCACAAGCCGATTTTAGGGTCGGTCGAGCTTAAAAACACGCCAACCCTGCGACTCGACCTCTACAGAGAATCCTGCGGGGTAGGGCGGCTCCAACAAATCTTGGAGCCAAGGGTAGGTGAACAATATCGCCCGCTCCTCGACAGCGAACCAATCCGCACCCACTTGACTCGCCCCGGCCAAAACATCTTCAGGGTGGATCGCCGTGGGGGCAAGGCCGAGATGCACGATACCCACACAGGGCACGAGCCAACCCGAAGCGGATGGGCGCACAAATGTTTCGGTGGTACACATCGCCGAGCCGGGCCTGCCGCTCATGCCGCGTATCACCTGGGCTCGACCGACCTCGGATTGAGTTGGGGTCATGACCTCGTCGAGCTGAAACCCCAAACTGACCAGCGCCCCTGCCAGCACCCACCGCCCCCACTCAAGACGCGCCAGACCCAAGACGAGCGCAAATTGAATATGCAGCAATGGGGCCGGTGTGGATGGTATGCAGAGGGCTCCAATCAAGCTGAACAAAGCGAATCCAAACAAAATCTGAGGCGGCCGTGCGCGACGTATTGAGCCAAAAACCACAGCGATGAGGCCCCCGAGGACCACCCACTGACCCAGGGTAGACACACGCTCCCATGGGGCCAAACTCACAGCGCTTGGCAGGCTAAACGCGGGGATCACCGGCACGCCCAGCCGGTGCCACATACCAATCAAAAGGGCCAGGCTGAGCAAAACTCTGATCTTTTGACGGGCGGTCCAAACCACCCACAAAATAGCAGGCCAAGCCCATGGCCCAGCACCCACCGCGAGGCCAGCGAACACACCCGCCGTAAAACCACCTCCGCGAAGCCCAAAACTTAAGGCCCCCATCAAGCACATCACGACCACCAACCCCGGATCTGCAGCAGCCACTGCACCCAACAAACTGAGCTGCCCCAAAAGCCAAAGACCGGCCCACGGCCCCAAAGCCCGCGTGGCGAAAACCACACACCCTGTACCTGCGAGCACCCCCATCAACTTGGCGGCCCAAAGCACATCACCCACCGCAGCTTGAAGCCCCCACAACAACCAAACCAACAACGACGCAGCACCCCCACCAACACCAGGGCCGACCTGTGCGGAAGCCGACAGCCAGGTCAACGGTCCCGCATCCACGTAAGGCCTATCCATGGCGACCACAGTCAACACCACCGTCGCCAACACCGCCGCCACAAAATCCGCGGATAACGAAAAATAGGCGGGTGGCCTTTTGGTCTCAGGGGGATTCACGCATCACCGACATCAATACCAACATACGTAAAATCACCGTGTTCAAAAGAGGATACCCCAACAGCGCATCACTGCGCAGGAGCAAAGATGAAAGTCAGCACCGTCGTTCATAGCATTCGCCGGCTGTATACCATCGACCCGAAACGAGAGGGTCTGGGCGTCATCGCCGACGCGGCGGTCGCTATTTCAGACGGAAAAGTTCAATGGGTAGGGCCGAGCGACCAAGCACCCGATTGCCCACAACGCATCGATGCCACTGGGCTCGTATGCCTTCCTGGCCTCATTGATCCCCATACACACGCAGTTTGGGCAGGTTCTCGTGCCGACGAGTTCGCTGCACGTTTAGCCGGAGCAAACTACGCGGATATTCTTGAGGCTGGCGGCGGTATCTTGTCCACAGTCAAGGCGACCCGGCTGGCCACTCAAAGCATTTTGCGCAGCCACCTCACGGCGCGCCTCCACCATATGCGCACCCGTGGCGTTGCCACCGTCGAAGTCAAAAGTGGCTACGGCCTGAGCCCCGCGACAGAGCTCGCGATGCTAAAAGCCGCTGACCCCAAAGGCATGGGCATGGGCGTCGTCCGCACCTTTTTAGGGGCACACACCATCCCCAAGGAATTTCGCCACAAGCGAGGGGCCTATGTGGACCAAATCATCGATGAACAACTGCCCTTATGCGCACCCCACGCCGACTTTGTGGACGTTTACTGCGACCGCGGCGCCTTTGATCTGGATGAGTCCATCGCCATCTTGAGCGCCGGAAAAGCACTCGGTTTGCGGGTTCGTGCCCATGCTGAACAGATCAGCCACACCGGAATCGCAGAGGCTGCAGCCAAACTCGGCGCCACAGCCCTCGACCACCTTGAGCGCATTGATGATGCAGGCATCGCGGCCATGGCCAAAGCAGGAACCGTTGCCGTTTTATTGCCAGGTGCCCAACTCTATCTCCGAGACACACCACCACCTGTCGCCGCACTCCGTGAAGCTGGTGTTCCCATGGCAATCGGTACCGACCTCAATCCCGGGTCTAGCCCCGTACACGATCTGTGGACCGCAGCCACCTTGGCTTGTTTGACCCAAGGGCTCACCATGGACGAAGCCATCTTGGGCATTACCCGACACGCCGCCACCGCCCTCGGTCTGCCCAATGCCGGGTGGATCGGCGTGGGCTCTGTGGCGGACTTGGCCTTGTTCGCACCACCACCCGGAGAGCCCGCCACCACCGAGAGCTTGCTCCAACATATGGGACGCCAGGGCGCTCAAACCATGCTGATTAGCGGGGCCCACACTTAAACCACAGTCGACGGCTTGGCCCATTTGCGCTAAAGTGTGCCCATGTTTACTATCGCTGTTGGAATGCCCGGCCCTCTTGAACTGATCGTTCTATTGGCCATCGTACTGATACTCTTTGGCGCAGGAAAACTGCCCAAGGTACTCGGCCAAATGGGCAAAGGTGTCAAAGCCTTCAAAGAGGGGCTCAACCAAGACTTGGACGAAACGTCCGTGGCCATGGACGTCACCCCAGACGAAGACACCCCGTTGCCCATCGAAGAGAAGAGTGAAGCCGAAGCGCAGGTGGTCACAGAAGAGGCTGAAGAGCTCACCAAAGATAAGGCTGATCGGGCCTAAGATTTAGATAAAAGATCAGTTGCAACCTCGCGAACCTCAGAACGTACTGACCCCGCGCCCACCAACTGAACAAGGTCTTGCCTCAACAAGGTGGCCAACAGCCGTCGGGCAACGCTCGATGGTGTGTGCGGATTGGCAGCCAAGGCCTTGCGCACCGAATAACGACTCGCCCACTTGCGATGATTCGCCAGCTCGGCCAACACATCGGGCCGAGTAGGGCGCATGGCGGCAATCTTGACCACATCCCGTTCCACCAAGATTGGATTGTTCAATAAAACCCGAATCACTCGGTAATCTTTGTCGTGCAACAGGCGGTCGATGCGAAAGCGATCACGGCTGCGTGCGTGGCTACAGCGTTGCCCCACCGAATCGGACGCGTAATCGTTATCGGTGGAAGCCTCAGCAACAGAGATTGGCCCGCTGATCGGCCCCACGAGCAACAGGCTCGCCACATCATCCCGCCCCACCTTTCGGGCTCGGGTGTAGGCCACAGAGCGCACAGCGTACGGCATGGCCTTAAAAATATCCCGCTCCAAGGCCAACTCTCCAAGGACCCGTCGTGCATCGGTGGCCCCATTTTTGGCGCGGTCCACCAACAAACCCAAGGCCGACACCGCATGTCCAGCGTCGAGTTGGCCGAGCATTTCGGCCAAAACAGCCATCCGCATCGCCCGCTCAGACAATGCCCGAATCCGTCGCTCGATTTGAGCGACCCAATCTGCTGCGGTCATCGGGTGGGTGGACTTTGGGTCATTCGCGCGCATGCCCCATCGTAGCAGGACGCGCCTTAGTCGATCGCGTGAAGCAACACGCCACCCCGTAATTTAGGCTCAAACCACGTGCTCTTGGGCGGCATCAGCAACCCGGCATCGGCCACATCAAAAAGCTGATCAAGGCCCGTCGGATACAAGTGAAAAGCCACCATCGCGTCGCCACGGTCTACCCGCTTTGAGAGTGCTTTGTGGCCCCGAATACCACCAACAAAGGCGATACGGGTATCTGTTCGGGGGTTGTCTATGCCCAAAAGCGGCCCCAAGACCCGATCTTGTAGGACGGCAACATCGAGCCGACCCACCGGGTCGTCTGATGGCACAACGCCGGCCTTTGCAGACAACTCAAACCACTGTCCCATCAGGTACATCGTCCATCGCCCACGACGCTGTGGCCGAGGGGTAGATGTGGCGGTGACCACAAAGTTTTCCCCCAACATCTCCATAAAGCGCTTGGGCGTGTGGCCATTCAAATCCCGAACCACACGGTTGTATGCCAACACCTCAAGCTCACTATCTGGGAACAGCCCAGCCAAAAACCAGCCTGAATTTCCGGCCGCCTCTCGTGCAGCACTCACCCGCGATGCCGCAGCCGACCGATGATGACCATCAGCGATATACAAAGCATCGAGGCCAGAAAACGCCCCGGCCAACTGCTCGACAAGGTTGGCATCATCGATCACAGTCAGCGTATGACACACCCCATCATCGGTGGTAACCGACCACGCTGGCGTGATGGCCCCAGCGAGTTTGACCGCATCTCGGACCGCCGCTGAGGTGTCGCGGTATGCCAAAAATACCAAGCCTGGCTGGGCATCGAGGGCTTGCATATTATCGACCCGATCTTGCTCTTTATCCGGCCGGGTAAGCTCGTGGCGCTTGATCTCATCGCCGTCGTACTCGGCCACAGAGCATGCAGCCATCAGGGCCGTCTGTGTGCGACTTCCCATGGTTTGACTGTACAGATAAAAACAAGGTGCTTCATCTTGCTGCATCCAACCCTGACGTCGAAATTCATTCAAATTCTCGCGGGCTTTTGCATGAGCCAGAGGACCATGGGCGTCCACGCCTGTGTCCAAATCGACCTCTGGGCGTGTGATGTGCAAAAAACTATACGGATTGGGCCCTGCGATCGCCCGGGCCTCGTCCTCACTGAGCACATCATACGGTGGCGCGATCATGCGCGCGGCCAATGAGTCGAGCGGACGGACACCACAAAAAGGACGGATTTCAGCCATAAGACCTCCTAAACAAGAGGATAACTTATGGACGGATTTTCAGCCTCACCTTGGTGGCCTGTTTAAGTCGCCCGCCCGATTTCATGCCCTCCAGTTTCTTGGCCGCACACTGTGCTCCAGCAACGCTGCCTTCCAACGGGCGGGCCCAGCGAATGACGCCATCGCGCTCTACAACCACCTCGATCGCGATGGACTTCCCTCGGGCATCCGGGCAGGCCTTTCGAATATCGACCCGGCCTCGCTTTGAAGCCAAAAGGGCGGATTTTCGTGCAGATACACCCAGACTCCGTGTGCTAACTGCGTCGATCGGGCGCTCCCCAAAACCCGGCAGCCCGTCCAAATACCAAGGCGTATACACCACCAGCCCACCCAAAACAGATGCCGCCAAAATCACCGAAATACCACCGGCCAAAAACAACCATGAAGCCGATGATTTTTTGGGGGGACCCACCTCGGGCGGAAGCACCGTTGGAATCCCAGCCAGTACGGCATCCATGGTGGCCGAGTCTTTGACCGTGGGTGTGGGCATCGCGTGGAGGCCGCTGTGATTCGTGCTGAGCACCGTGGCCTCTGAGAGATCTGAGAGGTCTATAAAGGGTGGTGCCTCGTTCTGATCAGCGCCATCGGGTGTCCTCTGGCCATCGAGCAGAGTGGCCAATAACTGGCCCAAGGCCGACACTGAACAGCGCTCGGCAGGGTCCAAGGCCATCGCGGCCGCCAAAATCCGATTCATCGCAGCGCAATCCTCTGCAGAATCAGATTTTCGACCGATTCTGGGCGGAATGACATCCAGCAGTTGGGTGTACACATCCTCAGGTGCCAAAGTGTGAGCCTTTTGCACCAAAGGCCGCGCGGTCATCATAAAAACCATCATCGCGCCCAAAGAATATACATCCGCCTTGTCCGAAGCAGGCTCACCCAAAAACTGCTCAGGCGCTGCGTATTGAGGTGTGCCCACAAAAGCGCCGGCTCGGGTGAGGCCAGCGCCGAGTCCACCGGTCACCCGGGCGATACCAAAGTCTGCCACCCGGATTTCAGGCACCTCTCCCTTGGACGTAATTTGCCGTAATAATAAGTTTTCAGGCTTAAGATCACGGTGCGTGATCCCTTTTGCATGGCCTTTTTCGAGGGCGACACACACCTGACGGCCCACCGATGCCGCAAGACGCACACTCATCGTGCCCACCCGCTTCATGTGATCGAGCAAACTGCCACCCTCTTCGAACTGGGTCAACAGATAGGGGGACTGACCGGTGCGATGAACAAAGCCCAGATAAGCCACAATATTGGGATGATGAAGCTCTTGTAAGATCGCCGCCTCAGTGGAGAGACGCCGTAAATATG
Organism: Deltaproteobacteria bacterium UBA796; assembly: GCA_002296975.1. Classification (GTDB taxonomy): domain Bacteria; phylum Myxococcota_A; class UBA796; order UBA796; family UBA796; genus UBA796. Next base: position 11,779 of record DBIS01000004.1, read on the forward strand.
CACCATGGTCTCGGCTGGCGAACAACAGCTTGAGCGCAATCCATGGCCCGATCTCTTCGTCATCATCGCCCAAGGCGCGGACCAAATAGGTGACCCCAGCCCCGCCCAAAGCCAGCCGACGACTCACCCGGTAAGTCCGATCGATCACATCGCCGGGGCCATACATCTGTCCCCAGCCACTGGGGGGCTGAACCCGTGCACACCCCAAATTAGGGCAGGCGTGTTCATTGTCGGAAAAGGTCGTAAGACAATCCGTGCAATACAAAGTGATCGAGGTAGCAGGCATCGGGCAGATGATACCGTGCGGGCTCAAAATGAGCACAAAAGATCACGCGTGATGCGGATTTGAGCACCTAAAAAGCACCTTCAGGCGCCCTCGAGAAAACGCTCCAAAGGCAAGACACAAAATCCCCAACTCGAAGCGTCTGCCCACCGTACCCGCAGCACATCCAAGCTGCGTGCTCCACTCTGGGTGTCCTCGATATACCCGCATCCCGTGAAGCCTTTTTTGTAGCCCCACAGCCCTTTTTGCTGCCGGGCTTCGCAGATCGTGACGCCTTTTTGGTCCCGGCCAGGCTCCTGGTCGGCAATCGGTCGACACAACCACTGCCGTTCCACATCAAAAATCGTCACCTTGTATGCGCGCTTGGCCGCCCACTTGCCACCCCGTGCCCCGACCATACCCATGCCACGTAAAAACCGAACCTTGTCACCACCGTGTTCACGCACCCAAGCACGCAAATCGGCAACCCGAACCGCCTCGAACCAACCATTCATTCCTACCGTCTTGGAGGCCGGTGAAACCCAGGCCACCTGCAAGCGTTCAGGGAGGCTGTTCACCTCGGCACACGACTGCCCAAACGCCATTGAAATCATCGTAAATAGCAAGGCGATCATGCGCGCCCCCGAAGCTCGAGTAAATTGGCCAAATCAGTGTGAGCCCGACCGCCCACCACGGCCAAAGGTGGGACCCTAATGCTTTGTTTCAGATGCCGATCACGAAGTCGGGCCAAACGACCCATCGATGTGGTGCTTAAGTCGTCGTGGATGGGGTCAGACTCGGCCAAGCGAATGAGTGTCTCCCACGCCTCCACCTGTAAATCCAAACTCTTGCACATCAAAAACAGGTCCATCGAGGCCCGAGTGGCCAAATCAAGCTGTTGCTCGAGTGGATAGCGCCCGCGAACTGCGCCCATCTCCATATCGTCGGACACCAAAACCCCAGCAAAGCCGAGCTTATTCCGAAGCCAATCTCGCAAAATCACCGAGGACATGGTTGCAGGCACCGACTCATCAAGGGCTGGAAACATCACATGCGCGCTCATCACGAGATCTACACCATGGGCAATCGCCGCTTTGAAGGGCGCCAACTCCAGGTGGTCGATGTCGCCCACATCTTTGTCAACCACCGGCAAATCAAGGTGAGAGTCCACAGCCGTATCGCCATGACCCGGGAAGTGCTTGACGCTGCCCATCATTCCCGCGCTGTGCAACCCATCTAAAAAAGCGTTGACATGCCGGCTCACGACATCGGGATCCCTCGAAAAAGAGCGGTCACCAATCACCGGATTGTCCGGGTTTGAGTCCACATCGGCACACGGCGCCCAGTTGAGATTAAAGCCCATGGCACGCAACTCTGCGCCCATGGCAGCCGCGGTGTTTCGTGTGGTCTGAACCTGGTCGATATTGCCCAACCAGCGCATGGGTGGCCACGGTGTCTCCCGGACCCTCAAGACACGGCCGCCCTCTTGGTCCACACTCAATAATGCGGGCGAATGAGCCGGCACCAAGGCCGAGAGTTCTTTATTCAGCTCCGCCACCTGAGCGGGTTCTTCGATGTTGCGCGCAAAAAGAATAAAGCCCGCCGGAGGTGCCTTGGCCACAAAGGCTTTGAACTCTGGCCCCGGCGATGTACCTTCAAACCCGAGAATCAAGCGCTGAGACGCGGCCCGCTTTCGCTCAGCCAATGTGGTCTGTTCTCCCATGGCCATGCGCGAGATCATCGAGAATACTCCGCGAGCTCTATCAACACACCACCGGCAGATTTGGGATGAATAAACACCACGCGGGTGCCATGTGCGCCGTCCACCGGGGCATCGGTGAGAAAGCGATAGCCCTTTTTAATCAGCCGCTGCATGTCCCCATCAATGTCATCGGTCTCAAAACACAGATGGTGTAATCCACCCCCACGTTTGGCCAAAAACTTAGCGACCGGCCCTTCACCCTCGATCGGGTAAATAAGCTCAATTTGTGTTCCCTCAATGGGCAAAAACGCAGTAGATGTGGACGCGGAGGGAACATCTTCCCGGCCCGCGAGTTGAATGCCAAAATCATCGACAAATCGCGCGATCGCGGCCTCGAGGTCGACGACGGCGATGGCGATGTGGTCGAGTCGACGAATCATAAACGCTGCCCTTCCTCTCAGCCCTAACACCTAAAACAGTCCCGGTTGGTACAATGCCAAGGCCTTTGTCGCCCTTTACATTCATCCACCGCCCCCCACTGGTTTCCTACAAACTGAGCACCCGATGAGCCCCATCATAATCACCATTTTTCTCCTCTTGTTCAACGGCTGCGATTGGGGTGATAAGCATGGAAAACACGGGGCGTGGTCCAAGGGTTCAGAGGATCATTCAAAGGTCGCCGACTGGCGCGTTTTGGTGGAATCCGTCTCAGCCAAAACGGGTACGGTCGCCAAAGAGCTCGTCACCCACGGCACCCTGGAAAGCGAGACGATGGCCGACATCACACCCGAGGCTGGGGGCGTGGTCACAGCGATCAAGGCCGAAGAAGGCGACACTGTTCGCAAAGGCCAAGTGTTAGCCATTTTATCCAGTCCAAGCATTGAGGCCACCAGCGAACGGGCCCGACTGGAATTGGCCGCCGCACAACGTAAATTTGGCCAAGCAGAGAAGCTCCACCGCAGCGGCGCCATCTCAGATACAGAATTTCTCGAAGCAAAAGATGCCTTCGCCATCGCATCGGCCAGCTTTAAAGAGGCCTCGGGCACACATGAATTTACCCGGCTTACCAGCCCGGTCGATGGCACCGTCGCCATCCGAAATGTGCGGATCGGTGAGTTGGCCAGCGGGGCCGAAGCCGCCTTTCAGGTGGTCGACCTGAACCGGTTGCGGGTGATTGTCAACCTCTCTGAAGGTGACCTGACCCACCTCAGCGTCGGCCAACCTGTGAGTTTGGCTGGCACCTACAACACAAGGCTCCGGGCCAAGGCCGCTGTTCTTCGAATCAGCCCCATCGTAGATGCCACAACCGGAACCGTACGGGTGACCCTGGCCGTCGAACCGATGACGGCCGATGGGCCACACCTCAGGCCTGGCCAATTTGTCGAGGTGCGAATCAGCGTCGACCAGCATGAAAACGTGGTCACCATTCCCAGGTCTGCTGTTCGCTGGCTTGATGGCTCTCCAATCGCCTGGCGCATCATCGAAAAACCACCTCAAAAGAAGGAAAACAAATACGGAAAAGACAAGGATAAACCTGGATTTTTTGACAAGCTATTCGCCGATGATGACGCCGAAAAAGACACAGACAAGCCCGACCCATGGGCCGGTGTTCCTCGGCGGATCGTCGAAAGGGTAAACTTGAGTTTGGGCTACACAGATGCGGATAGAGCAGAGGTGAGCGCAGGCTTGGCCGTCGGCGAACAGGTGGTCACCACCGGTGGAGACAATCTGCGACCGGATGCAGAGGTCAAACTCCCCGGCGACCCAAACCCTCAGAAAATGGCCGACGATACGGGCAATCCAGAGTCAGGCGAAGAAAAAGAATGAACAGCTTCGAGCGGGTGGTTCGGCGACCGGTCGCGACCTGGATGATCGCGATTGCAGCCGCGGTCTTTGGTTTTGTCAGCTACGGGCGCCTACCCTTGAACCTGATGCCCGATATGGCCTACCCGACCATTACCGTGCGCACAGAAGTGCCCGGATACGCCCCTGAAGAGGTGGAGACACAAATCTCTCGTCTGATCGAGGAGGCTTTGGCCACCACACCTGGCTTGGTCGAGATCGAGAGTCGCTCACGGGCGGGCATGTCGGATGTGATCCTGGAGTTTTCTTGGGGCACCGACATGAACAAGGCCACCCAGTCTGTTCGCGAGCAGCTCCAAACCACCTTTTTACCCGACGATGCAGACCGGCCGCTCATCTTGCGCTTTGACCCCAACCTTGATCCCGTGATGCGGATCGCCTTGTCCACCGATGGGACCGCGGCCAAACACGATATGCTCAGCTTGCGGGCCCTGGCCCAAACGCAAATCAAACGCCGACTTGAAGCCATGGACGGCGTGGCGAGCGTGCGGGTTCGAGGCGGGCTTGAGCGCGAGATTCAAATCGAGGTTCGCGAGGACTGGATGGCCGCAAAAGGGGTCAATATCGATGCGGTCATTTCCGCTTTGGCCGAGGAGAATGTCAATCTTCCAGGTGGGGCCATCTTAGAAGGCGACCACGAGTACTTGGTGCGCACAGTGGGAGAGCTTCAAAGCGTCGCCGACATCGCTGCTATCCGCATCCGCCGCGCCGACGGTAGCCAAGTGCGCCTAACCGAGATCGCTAAAATCTCCGACGGCCAAAAAGACCGCGAAGTGATCAGCCGGCTCGATGGAAAAGAGGCAGTGGAACTGGAGGTATATAAAGCAGCTGACGCCAACATCGTTCGCTTATCCTCAGCCATTCACAAACGTCTCGGCCTGCAGCCTGGCCTTCAAGATGGCCACAAGCCCGGCATGGCCCGTGGCCCTCCCAGTATCAATGAGGCCCTCCCAGCAGGGGTCAAGATGGTGGTGCTTGAAGATCAGGCGAGCTTTATCAAGGCCGCCTTAGACAACCTCAGAAGCACAGCTGTGATCGGTGCTTTTTTGGCGATCACCATACTGTTTCTTTTTCTGCGAGACATCCGCGCCACCTTGGTCATCGCGACCGCCATTCCGCTCTCCATTATCGTTACCTTTGCACCGATGTACTTGGGCGGGGTGAGCCTAAACCTCATGAGCTTGGGCGGGCTGGCACTGGGCATCGGCATGTTGGTAGACAACGCCGTCATCGTGCTCGAAAACATCCACGTACAGAGAGAAAAAGGCCTCGATCGCATCCAGGCCGCCATCACCGGGACATCCTCGGTGGCGGCTGCAGTCATCGCGTCGACCCTGACCACCGTCTGCGTGTTTTTACCCATCGGCTTCGTGGATGGGGTTGCAGGCCAGCTCTTTGGTGACCTCTCGTTGGCCGTGGTTTTCTCCTTGATGGCCTCATTGGTTGTCGCCCTGTTTTTTGTACCCATGCTCGCCGCTCACGAGCTGAGTTGGCCCCAATCCCGCCCAAGCTTTCAGGCGATTTCAACCTCGGCCAAATTAAATTCTTGGCCCCAACTCAAACGCAGTTGGGCCGACGGGCACGGCTGGATGCGGCCTTATCTGGTGTTGCGCTTTAGCATCCGATTGGTTTGTGAACTGAGCAGCATATTGGTCTTGGGCGTCGGTGTCCTCATCGGGCGGCCGCTCAGTTGGCTGATTTACCAAGTCTTGCCCTGGATGGCCAAAGCCGCAGACGGGGCCGGCCGCCGTTTTGGAGAAAGCTACGCCAAAGTCGATGGCGGCTATGCGCGGCTGATCGACAAGGTCCTCGCTCATCCAGGGCGTGTTTTGGGCATCGCTGCGATGGCCGTTGTCATCTCCACTCCCGTGTTCAACTCCCTCGGGCAAGCCCTCATCCCTCAAATGCACCAAGGGCGCTTCTCTGCGGAATTGGCATTGCCGGTCGGTACCCCGCTGCTGCACACCATCGATACGGTCGCGGGCATTGAGGCTCAACTCGAGCGCCACCCAGACATCGCACATGTCCACACGGTGGTGGGCACCGAACGACGGGCTGATAGCCGATCGGACCAAGGAGAACACACCGCGATTTTGATGATTTCCCTCAAGCCAGGCGGCGATAACGAAGCCCGCGAAAACACCGTGATGGACGCGGTTCGAACCGCGGTACAGGCCTCCCCTCGGGGGGATGATTTATCTGTACGAATGGTCTTGCCCAGCCTCTTTTCATTTCGAACTCCCATCGAAATCATCGTCTTTGATCGGGATATGGACCGTCTAAAAGACAGCGCTGACAAGGTGGTTTTGGCCCTGGCTGATGTCGAAGGGCTCACCGATGTTCGCTCTTCTTTGGCCGAAGGCTACCCCGAGGTCCGCATCGCCTACAATCGGGTCATTTTGGGCCATTTGGGCTTGACCACATCCACCGTGGCCAATCAAGTTCGGGATAAAATTTTAGGCCGTACCGCGACCACCATCTCTGGTGGAGAAGGCCGGGTTGATCTAGCGGTCCGCTTGGACCCACAGCAACGCCGCAGCATCGATCACATCAAGCGAATCAACATCAACCCTGAGCTTACCCCCGCCATCCCACTTTCTGCGGTCGCACAGTTTTCTCAGGCGGTGGGCCCGAGTGAAATTCGCCGGGTAGACCAACGCCGAGCCGCTGTGGTCAGCGCCAATATGGACGGCTTTGACCTCTCTGGCATGGCCTCGGTCATCAGTGAACAACTACAAAGTGTCTCCATCTCGAGCGATTATGAGCTCGGCGGTCAAAACCGAGAGATGGAGCGCTCAATGGACAGCATGAAGCTCGCTTTATTGCTCGCGGTCTTTTTGGTCTACGTCATCATGGCCAGCACTTTTGAGAGCGTGCTTCACCCCTTGGTGATCTTATTGTCCGTGCCCTTGGCACTCATCGGTGTCGTAGCCGGCTTGTATGTCACGGGTGAGGCGGTGAGCGTGGTCGTTCTGATCGGCGCCATCGTGCTTTGCGGGGTGGTGGTCAACAATGCGATCGTATTGGTGGACACCATCAATCAGCTGCGGGCCGCCGGACTGGACAAAGAACAAGCCATTCGCGATGCCGCCCGACTGCGCTTGCGCCCCATCTTAATCACCACCTTGACCACCGTTTTGGGCTTGCTGCCTTTGGCCACAGGCTTCGGCGAAGGTGGCGAAATGCAACGCCCGATGGCCTTGACCATTATCGCGGGACTCTCTTCTGCCACGCTGCTCACCCTGGGTGTGATCCCAGCGGTTTACCTAAGCCTTACCCGAAGCCTTGAACGAGACGCGGCGTGATCAAGCTCCTGGCGCGCCTGAGCGTGGGCCGGCCGGTGACGGTCGCGATGACCTTTTTGGCCTTGCTCTTAATGGGGGGCATCGCTTGGAAAGAAATCCCGGTGGAGATGATGCCCGGCGGCTTCACCTTGAACAAAATGTGGGTGTGGGTCCAATATAAAGACTCCTCACCCCGAGAGACTGAGGGCCAAATCGTACGGCCAATGGAAGACCATTTAGCCACAGCTCCCGGCCTGAAAGAAATGAGCACGCGCTCGTCTCGCGGCTCAGGCCGAGCCACACTTTCTTTTCATCGGTCCATCTCAATGGACGCTGCCTACAATGCTGTGGTCGACCGAATGGAAAGGGCGATGGCCGATTTTCCAGACGATGTTCAACAGTATTGGATTTATCGGTGGAACCCCGGCGATGAGCCGATTCTATGGGGGGGCATGAGCTTCCCGGACGGAGTCGAGGACCTGCACTACCTTGTGACCGAGGTCATCCAAAAGCGAATCGAACGCATCGAGGGCGTGGGCAAAGTGGAGGTCTGGGGGGTCAACCCCAAGGCGGTGTTTATCGACATCGATCGCAATGCCCTGATGAGTCACGGGGTCAACTTAATGGAGGTGATGGGGGCCTTGGGCACCGACAACTTCCAGCTGGCCACAGGCCGTGTCGTGGACCAAGGTAAGGTCCGATATGTCCGCAGCTTGGCCCGTTATGAAGACCTCGACGCGCTCCGGCGCTTTCCAATCGGCAATGGTTTGGTCTTAGACGACATCGCCGACATCGTGCATCGACCCAACCTGTCCGCCTCGATCTCACGGATTGAGGGGCGAGATGGTGTGGCGTTTGGGATTTACAAAGAGAGCGACGGGAACACAGTCGAGATCACAACAGCCATCAAAGCGGCGTTTCAGAGTTTAGAAAAGGACCCTCGCGCCCAGGGCGTGGCCTTCGTCACATTCTTTGACCAAGGTGAGATGATTCAAGGGTCGATCGACAATGTGCTCAACACCGCGATGTGGGGCGGAATGTTTGCCGTCGTGGTCTTGTTCGCGTTTTTACGCCAATGGCGAATGACCTTGCTTATCGCCGCATGCATCCCCTTCACTTTGCTCCTCACCGTCGGGATCGCATTCTTTGCGGGGCGCTCTCTCAATCTCTTGAGTTTAATGGGCCTGATGCTGGCTGTGGGGATGGTCGTCGACAACGCCATCGTGGTGGTGGAGAGCATCAGCGTGCGACGACAAGCGGGCGAGGACCGCACCGAAAGTGCCGTGGCGGGCACCATCGACATCGGGTTGGCCATCACCTTGTCCACATTGACCACAGTGGTGGTATTTTTACCCATCATCCTGATGAGCGGCGATGCTGACTTTTCATTTTTTATGAGTGAACTGGGCATGCCCGTGGTGTGGGCTTTGGGGGCAAGCTTATTGGTGGCCCTATTCTTCACGCCTTTGACGACCACGCTCATCAAAGATGCCGCAGTGATCGCCGACCCCCCTTGGGTTGTCGGGCTGAAAAACCACTACAGAAGCGCACTTGGCTGGATGCTGAGCCACCGCACCGACACCTTGGTCAGCGTGATCGCGATGCTGTTCATTACCCTTGTGGTGCCCGTAAAGTCCGTGGGCTGCAATGAAGGTGGTGAGGGCACCATGAGTGAGTTTTCGATCCGCTATCAGGTGGGCGCAGACGCCAGCTATGCCGACCGCCGCCACCTGATCGAGACGGTGGACACCTACATCACGCAAAACAAAGGCCGCTGGGGTGTGCGTACTTGGCGGGCCCGCATGCGCGACACCAGCCAACGAGGGCAAACATCGATCTACCTAGAGACCGAGCGCACCGATGAAATGATGTCCCGTGATGAGGTCATCGACGCCGCCAAAGCGGGGCTACCACAAATCCCAGGTGCCACCATTCAAATCGGCCGGAGCGGCGGAGATGGCCCTCCAAAAAATCAACTCACCGTCTTCTTGCACGGTGAAGACACCCAAAAGCTTGAACAGCTCGGCAACGCTGTACAGCGCGTGGTCCAAGGCATTGACGGGGTGGTCGGTGTGATACCCGAAATGGAAGAGGAAGGCGGCCAGGAGATTCGACTCAACATCAACCGCGAAGCCGGCAATCGTTACGGCATAAGCCCATCGCGAATTAGCCGAACCGTGAGTTTTGCCCTGCGTGCCTCACCGCTGCCGTCCTTTTTTGATGGCACGACCGAGGCCGATGTGATCTCCCGCTTTCGCATTGAAGATCGCGCAGACCTGAGCCGCTTACTGGATTTCCCAATGTGGTCGCCATCCACCAGCGATGTGGTGCCCCTACGCGCCCTAACCCGAACCCAATTTGCCCAAGGACTGGGGACCATCCATCGCCAAAACCGTATCACCAGCTACCCGATACAAGTTGATTTGGGCGATGACATCAACCAAAAGCAAGCCTGGGCGTCGATCGAAGGTGTACTCAAATCCATGCACTTCCCCAGTGGATACACCTGGTCTCGATCCTGGCGCGCAGAGGTCGATGAAGACGAGGAGAGTGCCCGAATGATGGCATTGGTGCTATCCATCACCTTCGTGTTCTTAATTATGGGGGTACTTTTCGAAAGTTTCCTTCTCCCAATGAGCATCATTACCACCATCCCGATGGCATTTTTAGGCGCATATTGGACCTTGTTCATCACCGGCACAAGTTTGGACATGATGGGGGCTGTAGGCCTGGTGATTTTGGTTGGGGTCGTGGTCAACAATGGAATTGTGTACATCGATCTGGTCACCCGACTTCGAGCGGAAGGGATGGACCGAACACAAGCACTGGTCGAGGGTGGCGCGCGGCGGCTAAGGCCAATTTTGATGACAGCGCTCACCACCATCTTTGGTTTGCTACCCATGGCCGTCGGCGATGCATCCTTTGTGGGCATGCCCTACTCTCCCTTGGGCCGGGTGGTCGCTGGTGGGTTGGCAACAGGCACCATTTTAACCCTCTTTTTATTGCCCTTTCTCTACACGGTTCTCGACGATATGCGAGATACCGCACGCAATTTTGCAGCCTACCTCGTGGGCAACAGGCCGGGTTTTAAACCATGATGCTTTTAATCGCCGCCATCGCCACAGCCTCAGCTGCTGGCCCGATGGACTTGAGCTACCAATCAGCCCTCGAGGCGGCTTTGAATGCAAACCCAGCCTTGGTGGGTGCCCGTTTGGAGGTCGAGGCTGCTGATGGGGCCATGCTCGCAGCCAAAGGGGTGTTCGATCCCATGATCAACGCATCGACCTCGGCCAACCAATTCACCTCGGAGTCCACCCGGGAGTTTGGTGAAGTGCTCTCTGAATTCAAGAGCTTCAACTGGAAAATGGGTGTGAATCAATTTGTCGCAACAGGCACAAACTTGGGACTGGAATGGTCCACATCGTCGACCCGCTTCAAATACGAACTTCGGGACTCGGGCTTCGTGGTCGAGACCGATAGACCCTTGTACGAAAGTCGAATGATGGCCACATTTAGCCAAAGTTTGCTCGACGGATTCAAACTCGCCAGCAACCTCGAAAGTGTGCATCAAGCCATCGCCACCCACGACTCAGCCAAAGCCAATCGTCGCGCCATCCGCCAACAAACATTGGCTGACACAGCGAGCGCATATTGGAATACGCGCACGATGGCCTCCCTCGCCCAGATCGCAGCCCAAGGCGTGGCCCAATCCAAAGAGGAGCAGCGGATAGTGTATGCAAAGGTGGCTCTGGGCACCCTCGCGCCGGTAGAGACTGCCCGTGTGGATGCCTTGGTGATTCAAGCCAGACAAGAGCTGCTCACAGCTACCGATACCGCCCAAAATACCGAAGACTCGTTGTTGTTGTTGATGGGCATAAAACCCGGCACCCCAATCCGACTGACAACAGAGGCAGCCCAACCGGTAGAGATGACGCTCAACCTCGAAAAGATTGAGGAGATCGCCATCAAAAACAATGCAGAGTTGGCGGTGGCTCGCATCAACGAAGAGAGCACGGAGATCGCCCGGTTAAACGCTAGACACCGGCGCTTACCCCAACTGGACTTCAACGCCAGCTACGCGCTTATCGGCTACGAGCCCAACCGGGGCAATGCGGCCAAAGAGCTTATGAGTGGCGATTTGCCCGAATGGTCGGTCGGCGGGACCTTCGCCATGCCATTGCTGGGCCGAGCAGACCGGGGGCAGTACCTGCAAAAATCGGCCCTACGCGCCCGAGCTCACACAGATCTCGTCAACTTGGAGCGGAGCATCCGAAGCCAAGTCCGAACAGGGGCACGGACCGTC
>DBIS01000111.1 GCA_002296975.1 Deltaproteobacteria bacterium UBA796
TTCGCTCGAAGGACTTTAGTTATCACAGCGCCGTTGGCGGGTTTTTGGATTGGACCCCTTGGATGGAGACCGCGGGCGACCCCAAGATTAACCCTCATGCGGGGCGTCATCTGTTTGTGGACTACACTCGCCGCCAAACCAGGGTGCTTGGCCCCCAGCCTGAAGGTCAGCCTGATGGGTATGCGTACAACCAGTTCATGGGCAGCTACACAGAATACATCCCGCTCAGTCTGTGGGGATTGTGGGGCTGGGGTACCCTCGAGTTGGCGCTTGAAGCCGGGGTCATCGACCGCAATGTTATGGCCCTCGATGAGTTCAAAGCTGGTGGCCGGCACCCGTACCATTGGGGCAATGGCGCCATGGGGTCAGAGGCGAGATTTTCTGGCTATGGGGCGGGGCGTTTAACGGGTGAGACGATGGTGATTGGGGCTGCGGCCTATCGCTTTCCATTGGCTCGAAACCTAGGCTTAAAGATGGGTCCGCTCTACACCGAGGCGGTGTATCTTCAGGTTTTTGGGACCGTGGGAAACCTGTGGCCCTACCGGCTTTATGGTGCTGATTTCAGAGTGTTGAGCGATGTGGGGGCGGAGCTTCGGGTTCAAAGTTTTGTCTGGAATGACTTTGATTGGAACTCTTTTGCCCGTGTGGCCTATGGCGCGGCCGCTGTGGCCGGAAACCCTGATGTCTATGGTGGCCGTATTTTAGGCGACGGAAGCGGCAACCGTATCGACCCTCCCGGCGTGCATGTGTACATTGGGCTTGGGACGGGCTGGTGAGTTCGGCGCGGTGGCTCAGGATGTGGTCGAGTGGGTGTTGCCGGTGACCATGCCATCCCATCGGTCCAAGCCATAACGGTTGATCAGCAGGGTGATTTGCCCAGCGTAGGCAGGGTCTGATGCGTAGATTGGGGCGAGCTCCACCAAAAACTGCCGCCAGTTTCCGCTGTGTTCTCTGGCTGCGAGGTATCGGTCATCTTTGGCGATCAATGCACCATGGGCTTGAATGCTTTCCAGCTTGGTACTGAATGTCCGAAATGATGCGCGTATGATCTTCACGCCGTGTGCGGTGGCTTCAAGGGTGGGCAGGCTGGCTGCTGTTTGGGTGGGTCCGGCCTTCACGCCAAATAGATTGTGGTGTTGGCTTGCGAGCGTTGAGCGACCCCAGCCGCTCTCCAAGACAGCCTGGGCCACGATGACGCTTGGCGGGAGGCGGTGACTGCGGGCGCTTTCCAAGGCCGCGGGAACGATCGAGGTCAAAAAGTCCCGTCGGTAGCCACTTGGCCAGTCGTTGACCGCTAGCTCCAACAGATAAATGGCGGCCTGATCTCGAACCTGTGGGTCCCGAGCGATTTGAAATACGCCCATGAGCGCTGTTTCACCGCGCAAGGGGTCGCTTTGGCCCAGTGATCTGGCGACGGCCAGGCGATCCATCATGTTTCGTCGGCTTTGGATGAGCGGTCTGGGTGTGACGTGTGAGCTGTCGGTAGTGCTCAGGGCCAAGCGTTCACCAAGGCGGCCAGAGAGCTCGGCTGTGAAGAAGATGAGGGCAAAGCTAAGGAGCAAGCGGGCAAGGAGATTGAGATGTTCCATACTAGAGCCTTACGGATGACCCACCATTAAACCTTAGCATTAACCTGTGGATTGACATGTCAATAACGAAAGAATTACTAGTAAAGTAAGGTACTTAGCTTATTGGAAGCATTCAAAGGGCAAAAGGTCTCCACAATGGCCCTATGGGGGTGTACTGATTAGGGCTTGGGGGTATTTTATGAATGGAGGACCTGTCTATGAGTAATCCAGTTGTCCATTTTCAAATCGGTGGTCGAAACGCCGCTGCCCTTCGTGGATTTTACCAAGAGGTCTTCGGATGGGTGGTCGACGAGCCCATGCCGATCGGTGCCATCCGAACAGGGACCGGTACAGGTGTAGATGGGGGCTTGCATCAGGTTGATGACAATCAAAAGCCCTATTTGGCGGTATATGTGGCTGTGGACGACCTGTTGGGCACGGTAGCGACTGCCGAACGTCTGGGCGCAGAGATCATCGTTCCACCCACCGATGTCAACGGCGTGGGGTCTTTCGCGATGTTCCAAGACCCCGAAGGGAATTGCATCGGTTTGTGGGATACCGGTTCCGGGAGCTGATTGGCTTCAGCGCCACGCTATTCCTCGGCATCCACCTTCATATCTGAGAACGACAGCCCTTCCCGCCACATGACGGCCATTCCGACCACGGTCACCGGGACAAAGCTCACCATCCAAAAAATCAGCGCGAAGCTCTTGGACTCATTGTCGGGTATGCCCCACAACACCATCGTTTTCTCGATGGCCACGTGGAAGACACCAATAAAGCCTGGCGCTTGGGGAAGCGCTACCGTGAGGGCGATGGCCACACCGGTAAAACATGCCGCAGCAAAAGGAAGCTGAAAGCCAAAAGCTTGAAATAAAAACCAAATTGCCATCGCGCCATTGAGCCACATCACGACACTCAAAGCACCGGCGGTCAGCAAGGCTTGGCGGTCCCGGGTGGAGCCCAGCCCCAATACAAAGCCGTCAAAGAGTGCTAAAAATGGTTTTTGCACCGGACTTGGAGCCACTTTCAGAATTCTCTCAAAGATGCCCCGTGCAGCAACTTGCCGTGTGGCGAGGGTAAAAAATATGCCGAGTGCAGCGAGGGCGCCAAAGCCAAGAAGGCTTCCATAACGGTGAAGGTTGGCGACCAATGTGTCATCGCCCGGACTTGCTGGCAGCAAGAAGACCATGATCACCAGCACAGACACCATGCCCAATAAATCAAAAACCCGCTCCATCACATTGGTGGCAAACAGGGTGCTAAGCCTGTGGCCTGTGCGGCGGGCGGCCACCATGGGCTTGGCCACTTCACCCGCCCGCAGGGGCAACAAGGTGTTGACCGCAGCACCGATCACAGAGGCTGACCACAAGTCGATGATGCGAACATCGGTACCGAGTGGGCGCAAGAGGACCCGCCAACGGTATGCCCGCACCACGAACTCTCCGAGCAATGCGATTGTCGCGAGCGCTATCCAAGTCCCCTTCGCACCGTTGACGATCAGCCACACATCGGCCCACATTACGTCGTAGGCGAACCACCATACACCGATGGCGCTCATGAACATTGCGGCTGAAAATCTGATCTGAGATGGACTCATGGTGCAATCATAGCCTTTCATCGACGATGGCACAGGTGGGTAAATCTGGCTACGACGGGGGCGTCACAGGGGAGGGATAATGTCCCACTTTGAAGCAGTCGGTTTAGGGAATGCGATCATGGACGCCTTGGTACGTGTACCAGACGACTCGGTCATCGCGCGTTTAGGCTTTCCAAGAGGGCAAATGACGCCTGTTGACGATGTCCAGTGGCAAGAGGTGCACGATGAGTTGAAGCACCTGGGTGTCGAGATGGCCGCGGGGGGCAGTTGTGCCAACACCATCGCCGCTATGGGGCTGATGGGTGCAAACGTATGTTACTCCGGCCGCATTGGTGAGGATGCGCTCGGGCGGGCCTATACCGAATCATTGAAATCCGCTTGCGGCCACCACGCGCTGCAGCGCACCCCAGAGCACGCCACCGGAAAATGCCTCTCTATTATTTCTGCGGACGCCGAACGCACCATGCTCACAGACTTGGGCGCCTCGGTCACCATGCCAGGCTTGGGCAGCTTCGACCAACAAATTCGCTCGGCCGGTATTTTACATGTGACGGGCTATTTGCTCTTGGGCGAGCCGATGGCTTCTCGGTGCATGGAGGCCATCGCTGTGGCCAACCAAGAAGAGATTAAAATCAGCATCGACCTTGCTGACCCTTTTGTGGTTCACGCCTGTCTCGAGGAGATGATGCACATCCTTGAGGAGTTTGCATCTGTGGTGTTTTTGAACGCAGATGAGGCGCACGCCCTCCTTGGTGTTGGGCCTGAAGAGGCGGCCAAGAGGCTTTCGGAAGATGTCGAGCATGTGGTGGTTAAAATCGGAAAGAAGGGCTCGATCGTGTGCCATGGCGGCCAGACCCACCGAATCGGTATTTATCCGACCACTGCCCTCGACACGACCGGGGCTGGCGACGCGTATGCTGCTGGGTATCTGTATGGCTTGTCCCAGGGGTGGGAGCCAAGGCGCTGCGGTGACCTCGGCTCTCGTGTGGCATCGCTCACGGTCGGCCAAGTCGGTGCGGTATGCCGAGACACTGCTGCATTGATGGCAGCGGTAGCAGCGGCGCGTGCGTGAATCTGCCGGTTGAGGTGATCGAGGCGGCTGCTGAGGGGCGATGTTTGCTCTTCGTCGGGAGTCGTTTTGCCGCAGAGGCCAGGGCACTCGCTGGTTTACCCGCTCTTGATGGGCGTTCATTGGCTCGTGCCTTGGGCTGGCGTCGACCGACGCGGTTTACAGGGCGTAACGAGGCCCCGGTGAGCCCTTCGGTTTCTGCTGCTGCGGCTCAGATGTTGGAGGAAGTCGGGTCAGCCGGCTTGAATGCAGCCTTGATGGGCTTGGTCGGGACCGACGGTGTGTCCCCGACCTCGGCCCATGCGTTTGTAGTGCAGCACTTTGATATGGTGTTCACCACAGCTTTTGACGGGCTTCTTGAGCAGGCAGCAGAATCGGCTGGCCGGAAATTCACCGTGGTCGGTCGGGGCGAAACCATCCCTGATGCATCTAAAGACCACCCCGTGCTTGTGCGGCGCCGCGGTAGCTTTGAGGAAGGACTGGTCATCACAGCGGCTGATCGCGAGAAAAGCCGTTGGGCTGACGACGAGCGAAGCCGAGTGCGAGCCTTGATTCGCGGCTCGGTTGTGCTGTTTGTTGGATACCGCCCCGATGAAGAAGAATTCGAACAGGTGTTCGAGGAGCTTCGCCACGCCTACCGGACAGACCTGCCCCGATGTCATCTCGCGGTGGCCCAAGGGCGAATAGACGACTACCAGTGGCAGCGTTGGGTTTGGCGGGGATTGCTGCTTTTTACCGCAGATCCAATCGAGTGTATGGCTGCACTTGAAACGGAGATGAAACCATGCTGACCCCATCAAAAATAATCGGTGTGGCCAGTAACTATCGGTGTCATATCGCAGAGATGGGCCGTTCGGTGCCCACCCAGCCGAAGATATTTTTGATGCCGCCCACGGCGTTGATCGGTACAGGGTGTGCGATTGTGCTTCCTCCCGGTACGGTTGAAGTGGACCACGAGGCTGAGCTCGGTGTGGTCATTGGGCGCAAAATGAGCCGGGTCGCTGTAGGGAATGCCTTGGATTTTGTAGCGGGGTACACCGCGGTCAATGACGTCACCGCCCGTGATTTTCAGCGCATTGACGGGGTGTTTTCACGGGCGAAGGGTTTCGATACCTTTTGTCCAGCCGGACCGAGAGTAGTCGCGGATATAGACCCCTTGAACACCCGTCTCCGTTGCTTTGTGGATGGGGTTTTAAAACAAGACGGGAACACAGCCGATATGGTTTTCGACGTACCCACGCTGCTCAGTTTTATCTCACAAATAATGACCCTGAACCCAGGCGACTTGGTCGCCACAGGAACGCCGATGGGTGTGGGGCCAATCCAGGTTGGCCAGACTGTCGTTATCGAGGTGGAGGGTGTTGGTCGCCTCGAAAACCCGGTGGTCGCCCGCTCAGACCGTAGGCAAATATGAGCCCCGTGCAGCTGGGCGTGTTGGCCTCGGCTTTGCCCTTGGTTGTTTTCGGCGTGGTCGGTTTTACCCGCTGGCGTTTGGTCGGCGGCCTGGTGGTGGTGATGTCTGCCTTCGCTGTTGCCTTTAATCTTGGAATCGTCGGGCTTTCAGATATTTGGGCGGTGCCCCTCGGGGTTGGCATGACCGAGGTCTTGGTCCTGGCAGTGTTGTGGATGATTTTTGGTGCGCTGGCCAGAACAGCGGGTCCTATTTCGGTCCCTGGGCCCCCCTGGCTTAGCGCGATGGTGATGGGGGCAACCTTGGGTGAGGTCCCTGCCGCAGCCATCCTGAGTGCCGGTGCTGCGAGCCCAGCGGGTGCAGCGCGTTTGGCGCTGTGTGCAGCGGGTGGGGGAATGCTGGGCCGTTTGGGCGACCCAGCGATGCTCATTATCGCTCACGATAATCCGGCGGCGGTGGTGGCCATCTTTCCGCTCGGTCTGGTGTGTGCCTGGCTTGCCCGCCCCCGCCAAGTAGACCTGTTTTGCCCAGAGGATTCCAGTCCAAAAAGGACGATTTTTGTGCTAGGAGTCGCGGTTGTAGCTGCCTTTCCTGGGCTCACATTCGGCGCGCTGGCTGTGGGCATTTGTGGTCTTGCTTTTTTGGCCAAGGACAGTCGAGAGACTTTGAATTTGTCCGGCCTGCTGTGGCAAATTTTAGCGATCAGTTTGGCGTTGTTGGCCGTGGTCGGCGGATTGGCGGAGTTAGCGGCACAAGGGTTGGAGACTGTTGTTGAGTTGCTCGATTGGTGGGCGCCACCCCTGTTGGTGGCGTCTTGTGCTTTGTTGACCGCCCTCAGTGATGCCACGGCCATGTCGGTCTTGATGACCGGGGTCGTGGACCGGTCGATGTCACTGGACTCTGCAGCCGTCGTGGCCCCGATGGCTGTGGGCGTGGCTGTGGGAGGCTTGGGGCCGCTGCTCGCTGCGGGTGCACTGAGGGCGGGCTGGCGTTTGTGGGTGCTTCAAGTTGCAGTCGCTGTGCTCTGGGCTTGCGCGTGGGCTTATATCTAAGCTCCGGTCGTAAAGACCTTGAAAACAAGAGCAGATCTGGGTGCCAACATGGCATTTCGCGGCCATGATACCAACCTGAACTTAGGCTTGGAGTCAACATGAGACGCTTTTTGACGTGTTTACCATTATTTTTGCTGTTGGCTTGCGGTGCGGAAAAAAATGAGACCGGCGGCATCAACGCCGATGCTGACGTCGATGCTGACGCTGATGCTGACGCTGATGC
>DBIS01000110.1 GCA_002296975.1 Deltaproteobacteria bacterium UBA796
GTGGTCCATATGGAACTGGTCAAGCTTTATACAGCACTGCTCCGACGCCGCTGGCTTGTTGTCCAGTCGGTGTCCTTCTTTGTTTTGGCCGCGTTGGCCTTGGCCTTGCTGTTACCCAAAAACTATAAAGCGAGTGCGCGCGTGTTGGTCTCGAGCTCTGATGCGGCCATGTCGATTTTGAGCGATATTGGCTTGCAAGAGGTTGCAGCCGGCATGTCGAGTGGCGCGGATGATATTCAAAACACCATCACCCTCGCTACGACCCGGCCAGTGTTGGATGCGGTGATTTGGAAGCTCCAACTCCGAGATGCCGAAGGGGGTTTGCTCTCCGCGGAGGCATTTTTGGTGCCTGGAATGTTCGGAGAGTTGGAGGCTCGGGCGAATATCAAGCTCAGTCAGCAGCAAGGCTCCGAGATGCTGATTTTTGAGGCGCGCTCCCATGACCCCGAGTTGTCTCGCTTGATCGCAGACACCGTTGTTCAGGTCGCGATTTCTAAATCGCAGGAGCGGGCACGAATGGAGACCCGCAGTGCGAGGGTGTTTATCATGGAACAGCTCGACGTCGTGCATGATGAGTTTGATTTCGCCATGTCCGAGATTGCAGATGCGCAGTCGGCAGAGAAGGTGATCGATCTCGACGCAGAGGTTCGCGCGGCCATCGCCCGAATCTCGCAGTTGATGCTCGCTTTCGAGCACAATTCAGCCGCGATTCAAGAGATCCAGTCCAAGATTTCGAGCCAGCGGGCATATCAAGAACGGGAGGATGTAGATTCTCTTTCGCCAGTCTCGATGGGGAGCAACGCCAAGATCAGTTTGCTCACTGAGCGCATCGAAGGGCTCAAACAGGAGCGCGCCAAGGCCCTCACCACAAAAACCGATAAGCACCCCGATGTATTGCGTTTGGTGTCCTTGCTCGGCTCCACGCGTGGCGAACTCGACCTCGCTATCCGAGAGCAACACCGCATGGACCCAACCGTCCATAATCTCAGGTCGGAGCTCTCAGGCTTAAGGACCAAGGGTGCTCAAATCAGCGAGTCCATCGACCGAACCACCCGTGAATTTTCGTTGTACCCGGATAAAATGCGGAGAATAGGGCAACTGAAGCTCGCCGCCGCCGCCGCCGAAGATGTTTATAAAAGCCTCCAGGAGCAACGCTTTCAAGTGGGGGTCGCCGAGGCGATGGCTGTGAGCGATCTCAAGTTTATCGAGCCGGCCAAGTCACCTGAGCGCCATGCGAGCCCCAAGCTGCTGGTCAACCTTCTGCTGGGATTGTTTTTGGGCGTGGGTTTTGGTGGGGGATTGGTGTTTCTGTTTGAGTACGTAGATGACACCATCAAGTCACCAGACGACCTGCGAGGCATCTGGGCAGTTCCGCGGTTGGGCATTGTTCCCAATCAGCGAGATGGCGCCCCAACCATCGCCGACCGCACGGCCACAGACCCCTTGACGGAGAGCTACCGTACCATTCGGAACAGCTTGGTTTTTGCCTCGGTGGACAAGCCCGTCCAGCTGTTGGCGGTCACTTCTGCTGTGCCTGGTGAAGGCAAAAGCACAGTGGCGAGCAATCTCGCGGTGAGCTTTGCGGCAGAGGGTAAACGCACGGTGTTGGTGGATTGTGATCTGCGCCGGCCATCTCAGCACCGGCTGTACCCGAGTGTGTCGAATCATCTTGGATTGACCGATGTGTTGTCTGGCCAGGTCGAGACACAGAAGGCCATTCAAGAGACACCGGTGACCGGCCTGAGCTTGCTGACGAGCGGAAAGCTACCGGACGACCCAGGGCGCTTGATCGAGAGTCTGCGTTTGCGTCAACTTTTGTTAGACCTGAGACGAAATTTTGATGTGGTCGTGGTCGATACACCGCCGGTATTGGTGGTCAACGACGCCTTGATCATCGCGCGGGCGGTTGATGGGATCGCCATCGTTGTCGAGAGCGGAAAAACCAGTCGCAAACTGGTCTCCGACCTGCGTGGCCAGTGTGAGGGCGCAGGCATCGAGCCTTTGGGCGTAATCGTCAACAAGATGGACTTTTTTACCACCGGATATGGCGCCTATATGCGTGCATATGCGGCCTACGCCCGGATGGATGACCAAAACCATCCGCCCAGCGCCGCCCCCTCAACCAAGGGTGGTGTGGCATGATCGCGTTGTGGTTTTTGGTGGCCTGTGGGCCATCACCATCAGATATTGTCAGCAATCTGGCCTCAAGCAATCCTGTGGTCCGGGAGGACACAGCAAAAATCGCCCGGAATTTTGGCTCGTCCACGGTCGAGGCTGCGCTGATCGGCGTTTTGTCAGACCCAGAGATAAAGGTCCGCGTCCATGCTGTAGAGAGTCTGGTATCGCTCGAGTGCCACGATGCAGTCTTGCCGCTGACCGAGCGTTTAAGTCTTGAGGTCGACCCCACAGTGCGCAGATCAGTCGTCGATGCGCTTGGGCGTCTCGGTGATACGCGTGCGGTTCCAGCATTGATCGCCCATCTCGAAGCCCATATTGAGGCCCCTCCACTCAATGCCATCTGGGCGCTTGGCGCTTTGGCAGACCACCGCGCTTTGGATGTGCTCGCCCCGTTGCGGGAGAGTCAAGACCCCTTTGTTGTGTGGAATGTGAACCAGGCACTTCGGGCTTTGCGTCCGGGCCCGCCCGCCGAGGGATAATCTCGGTGTTGACTTTACTGTTGGGCACGGCACTCGCCTCGGGCACTCAAAGCCTGCAAACAGCTCAAATCTATATAGACCATCAGGCACGTTTGGCTCATGCGAGCGTGTTGTACGGGGCGCGTACATCGAGTGCAAAGACGATGTATTATCGGTGGAAGGGCTTGGGTCGGCCCCCAAATTTTATCGACGTGATTTTAAAGGCTGAGGGCGAAGAGTCGGACATTTTTCGCTACCGCCTGGCTCCTCAAGCGCGGGTTTCGGCAGGTGATCTTCGCCCCCAAAATCAATCTGGTGACACCGAGCCTGGGTGGGTGAGCTTACGGGCTGGAGCAGACGGGCGGGCCTACTTTCATGACTTTGAGCTCATGGTAGCGCCGGAGCTGCGATGGGATGAGGGTGAGGCGGGTGAAGCTTATGCGGCCTTGCCTTTGGGGTGGGTCGGCTTTCATACCCGACGATGGCGGGTGGGGTTTGGCCTTGAGGACAGGTGGTTTGGTCCAGGTCGCTTTGGTGGCCTCATGCTGACCAACAACGCAAGCCCTGCACCTTTGGCCTCTGCGGCCACCGAGCACGCTGTGGGTCAGGGGCGCTTTCGATTAGAGGCGGGGGCTGGGTGGCTGAATCAGCCAAGGTCCGATGTTGAAAATCCAGGATGGCTGGTCTTCGATTTTCGGTTCTCACCCTTTCCAGCCCTCGAGATCGGTGCGACGAGAATGGCACTCTTTGGTGGTAAGGGTCGCCCAAGTCCGGAGTTTGGCCAGCTGTTGTTGCCGACCCGCCCTCATGTTGCCAACGACCCAAACCAGCGGTTGCCTGACCAAGATGAGATCGCGGCCTTGGATGCCCGCTTGAGTTTTCCCCTCGACACGTGGGTGCCCAATTTGGGGGTGGCCTACTTGGACCTATGGACTCAATACGGTGGCGAAGATGTCATCGCCCGCCAAATCGGGCCTGTGAAGGTTCCTGCATTGGCGGGTATCGCCAATTTGTGGGGCGCAGAATTGGGCGGCGGTGCCTGGGCGGTCTGTGTGGAGTGGGCCCGTCTGCTAGACGACCAGTTTCGGTGGTACTCAGGGCACCGGGTGTACCATGACGGCTTCAGCCAGTCTGGGATGTCCATGGGGCACCCCAGCGGCGGCGATTCACGGACTTGGAGTGCCTCGGTACGTTGGATGCCCGATGATATAGGGGCGGAAATTTTCGCCTCTGATCGCCGCAGGGTGGGCGTGGTTGCACCCGCCGATGGCCAAATTTTTACCCTGATGAGAGATGAGCGTGCACAAAGTGCCGGTCTGCGCGGCTGGTTTAGTCATTTGGATCAGCAATGGAATGCCGGTGTTTCAGTGTCGAAGGTGAGGGACGTGCAGTTCAAGCCTGATGTAGATGCGCTTCATTGGCGCTTTTTTATCGGCATTTAGGGCATTTAGGACCTTCACTTTGGTCGACTGCCCGGCTGCAAGCCGATACGACCCTCGCCGAATTGTGGAGCGTGATCGATGTTCAAGCGTATCGGACTCGGAATGGCCAGCGGCCTAATCGCCGGGGCACTTATTGGTTTGGCTGAGGCCATGTACATTTTGGCCTCGGCCAGCACTGGCGAGTATGGGGCTTTGGTCTATGCCACTGTGCTGTATGGAATCCTGGGTGCGTTGGGTGGCGCCGGAATCGGCGGGGGCGTGTGGGCCTTGTCCCTCGTGTTCTCCAAGCTGAGTGATGCCATCGGCTATGCCGTCGGGTTCTTGGGAATTTTTTGTGGTTTAGGTCTGGTAATCACCCGCTATGTGGTCAATAAGACCGTGTATTTGGAGCAGGGTGTGCCATTGAGCGGGATGGCGGTCATCCTGTGTGCTTATGTGTTCATCGGGGTGGTGGGGCTGTGGATCGGCCACATCATGCTCACCCAAACCCCATTCAAAATTTTGCTCACCCTTCGTGGCACGGTCGCGGCTTATGGTGGATTGTTGCTGCTTACTGCGGTCTTCTCCTTTTCGCCCAACCAGGCCCAACGTGCAGGTGTCTTGGCCCCCGACCGCCCCGCGGATGAGGCCTTGATGGCCCGACCGAATTTGTTGCTGATTATGGTGGATACCCTTCGTGCTGATCACTTGGGTGCTTACGGTTTTCCGACACCAATCTCCCCAAATATAGACGCATTGGCCAAAGAGTCTGTCGTGTTTGAGAAGGCCTACGCCTCGGCATCGTGGACCAGAGCGAGCACCGCAAGCTTGTTCACATCCATGCCGCCAAGTGGCCATAATTGTGCGGTAAAGGTCGCGATGTTGCCTGATGATGTTTTGACCATCGCCGAAGTGCTCAAAGAAGAGGGATATGTCACAGGCGGTTTGCCGAACAACATCAACGTCACCCGGAGCTTCAACTTTCAGCAGGGCTTTGACTGGTTCGACTATCAGGCACCCAACTACATCGCGGGTGCTACCGAATCCTCCAGTCAACTCTCGATGTACAATGTGGTGCGAAAGATACGTGACCGCCTGACGGGCGCCAAAAAGCGGGTGGAGGACTATTACCAGCCCGCGGATGTGGTGTTGGGCAACACAAAAACTTTTATCGAGGCCAACAAATCTCAACGGTGGTTTGGCTTTGTTCACTTGATGGAGCCTCATGACCCCTATTTTGAGCGTCCGTTCACAGGTGAGGGTGTAGGGCGAGCGGAGATGGAGCATCCGCCAGAGGAACTCGAAGCGGCTATCCGCGAGGCATACCAAGAAGAGATCACGTGGATGGATACCGAGCTTGGGAAATTTTTTGGCTGGATGAAGGCCGAGGGTTTGTATGAGAACACCACCATCGTGATCACGGCTGATCACGGCGAAGAGTTTTTGGAGCACGGTGGGTGGTGGCACGGAACCACGTTGTACGATGAGCAGCTCCATGTGCCGTTGATAGTCAAGCTTCCAAACAGCAAATGGGCGGGCACACGGGTGCCGTGGCAAGTGCGTCAGCTTGACACCCCAGCAACTTTGGCTGTGTTGGGTGGGGCTGTCGTCCCCATGGATTGGGCCGGTGACGACCTGTTTGAAGAAGACTTTGACGCTGCTGCAAGGGTTTTAAGGGCGGTGACCTTGGACGACCAAGCGGCCTCGGTTGATGGTGAAGAT
>DBIS01000344.1 GCA_002296975.1 Deltaproteobacteria bacterium UBA796
GGGTTCGGGTGTCGCCATCGGCTAAGGCGCGCTTGAAGTTGGGCGTCGCAGAGCTGCGGGGTGTGACCTTGAGGCGGCTAAAGCGCCTGGCGGCTACCGTGGACCGAAGGCGTCAAATGGCGCAGTGGGCGCACAAGGCTGGTGGGCGGGTGCCGTGTCGTTTTTTGCAAGATGGTGTGTTCATCACGATTCAGGGCGAAGTGGCCCCATGTCCGATGCCAGGTAGACCGATTGCCGGAAATCTCAACCAGACACCGTTCACCGAGATTTGGAATGGGCCGGTGCTGACGGCCATGCGCCGTGGGTTTATCGAGGGGGCACCCATGGACTGTTGTGCCCATTGTTCTCAAAACCCCGTCGGCTACAAACCTGGAGATGCCTCCACTGCGGCCCCCCCAAACTATGATATCGCTGGTTTATCAGATCGCCCGGGTGCTCAGTCCAAATAGCCGAGCTGTTGAAGGGCGTGGATGCTCTCGGCCTTTGGGGTGTTCGCCAGTCGGTATTCAGGCTGCGGTGATGGCCTCAAATATGGGCCAAGACTGAGGGAGAAGGGGTGCCCACAGAGCGTGATTTCCGCGCCAACCATGGCCGCCACCCTTGAATCGCCACAGTCGGTGCTGAGTTGAGCGTCAGTGGTGTTCGCCGCGATAAAGAGGACCCCGCTTGGGTTTGGGCCGGGATGGATGGTGACTGTGCGACCAATGAGCGCGATGGTCGCCACATCTGCACGGGTTTTGTCTACCGTTTCGCCCCATTCGATATTGGCAGGCCGCCGGGTAATCGACTGTGGGTCGATGATTTCTGCGAAGTGAATATCGGTGCTTGCGTACAATTTGAGGGGGGCTGTGAGTTTAGAAAACTTGAGCCGCCAGCCCTGGACGATGGGCGCCCCTACCGCTTGTGAAAGCGCACCCTCTAAGGCGGTGTTTCGCCCAGTCTGTGGCGCTGCACCCCGGGTCCATTCGGTCTCGCCGGTGGCGGTTGTGAGGATGTATTTGTCGTCTCCAAGCACAACGCCCCATTGTTCGCGGTTGTGCATCATATGGCCGATTTGAAGCGGCCGGCTGTTTAGGCTTTGAGTCAGGTCTGAGGTTTCAGGGTCGCCAACGATGAAGGGGCTGAGGTCTTGGCCATCAAAGGGTGGGAGGCCATCGTTTTTCTTGTCCAATATGCCCAAAATTGTGGGCACGATATCGACCAAGGACACGGTGGCCCCAACCTGCTTTTCGCCCGCGACCCTCCCGCCCGGCGGCCGAAACCACAACACCGCTTTTAGCAACTCATCATGGAGGCTGTGATTGTGCTCAAAGCCGCCATGGTCCCAAAACTCCTCACCGTGGTCTGAGTGGAAGACCATCCATGTGCGGCCGTTGTCGGCTTGGTCCATGGCGTCGATTTTGGTGACCAAACGGCTGATTTGGGCGTCCATAAATGCGATCTCACCCATGTATCTGCCGTGAATCCAGCGTTTTTGACCGTTGGATAAGAGGCCGTGACGCTGCTGCTCAGCGATGCGCTTGGCGTTGTAGCGGTCGGGGAGGCCTTGCCGGTCCTCTTGGGCTGTGAATCGGTCTAAATACGGCTTTGGTGCGGTGTAAAAAATATGGGGGTCCATCAGGTGCACAAAGACCAATGCATCTTCGCCTTCGTGATTTTTGAGCCAGGCGATTGTGGCGTCGACTTGTGTGTCGGCGGCGGCCATATTGTCCAGTGTCCAGGTGTCGAAACCCTCGGCGAAGCCCAAAGCCGAAGAGAGTTGAACATTGGCCACAAAACCGGCGGTCGAGAAGCCCCGGGCCCCAAGGAGGCTCGCGAGTTTGGGTGCTGATTTGGCGGGGATCGGCCACCGGCCGGTGAAGGCGCTTCGAAAGCTGGGTCTGGTTCGTGGGGCGGGGGCCCAAGCCGTGTCGAAGACCACAGACTGCGCTGCGATTTTATCGAGACCCGGGGTGAGGGCAGTCGGTCCACCATGGACACCCATATGGTCACGACGGGTGGTGTCCATGCCCACGATCACCACGCGGGTTGGGCCTTGGTTGGGAATCGAGGGCTGGCATGCAGCCCAAGCAAAAACGAGGGCTAAGCCGGTATGGGCTAGGAGCCGCCGGGTCCGCATGGCCCCTCACATATGTGATGAATCACGCCTGTTTCGAAGAACAGGTGCATCTGCTCTTGGCCTGCGAGGTCTTGTCGGGGGCGCCCGTGTGGGTCGTCAGCGGAATCGGGTGGGAGGTTCTCGTCTGGGACCGATAATCCATAATCGAACTCGACAAGCGCTGAGCCGGTATGACCGCTGGGGACGGTGTCTAATCCCCATACTGGCCTGACAGGGTCTTCAATCAACTTGGCGCCATAAGCCCGAGCCATGATGTGGGCACCAAGCGTGCTGACTTGGGCATCTCCGATGGCGACTTGTAGCAGGACATCTTGGGGCGGGGTGTCGGCCAAAGGCGCGGCATTGACGGCATGGATAAATCCAGCAGCCTCGCCTGGGTCCCAT
>DBIS01000364.1 GCA_002296975.1 Deltaproteobacteria bacterium UBA796
CGTCTGCGTCTGCGTCGGCGTCGGCGTTGGCACCTGTATCAGCAGCGGGCTTTTGTTCACCCCCAGCACCACAGCCAACAGCCAAAGGAATCATCAACAACGAAATTAGTGCCAGTCGCATGCGGCCTCCAAGGTGTGCAGTCTACGTGAAGCGGGGACTGAATTGCACAAAAACCCCATCGAACCTGGGTATTGGAGAGAATTGTTGAACTCCAAACCGTGCGAGAGCCTTGTGGGCGTGAGGTCACGGGATTGCGGCGGCGTCTGCGGGTGAGTGGGGGGGCGTTGTGCACACAAATGGCGGCGACTTGGTGCTATATGTACCCAGAGGGTTTCACGAACTTGCGGTCAGCCGTTGGTCGGGTTTGTTGGGCCCATTTGTGCCCAATAAGGCGCTGCGATGGGGCCTATAAATCGCCGAGATGGTGCCGCTTGGCTTGGATTGTTATTTGGAGTCCTTGTTGGGTATTCGCGCTTGCGCTTCACCGCGAACATAGGCCCGCCCAGAATCAACGCCTGGCGTGCAGCCAACTCGGCGGCTGGTTTATGAGCTTCGGGCCCTCTCTGACAGGTTGGGATGCGGACACGGGGAAGCCCTTTCATTCTTCGTATTGGCCACTGCACTGGGTCTGGCTGACCGGTCCGCGTTTTCGGTGCTGAGCTCACCCTGTAGCTATGGGGTCGTCACTGGGGATTCCGCCCACATCACGCCGCGCAAGTCGCCAAGCTTGTAGCCGATGGCTTTGTCGTTGGGGTACTGGCTGCTCAGCGCAGTGCGGATATCCGGGGCGAGGCTTTCTTTGGGTCCGTGACACATCAAGCAAGGGGCTTGGACGGATATTGGGACGATAAGCCGGGCGACCTCTTGGCCACCTTCACCCGTGTAGAAGTGTGCGATTGGGTGTGTTCCCTTGGCCTCACGCTCACCTTGCGCTTGGAGCCAGGCCTGGACCCAAGCTGGCCCGGAGTTTTCGGGATTGCGCAGTCGAAGGGAGGCGCGTCCCACCGAGATTGTGGGGGCCTTGTTCCGCCTGGTGGTGATGGCTTGGGCCATGGTGGCGCAGGCCTTCAACGCTGCGGGCGGGCCACCGGTGGACATGGCGCCCATCAACTGGCTCTTGAGCTCAGCGCCCAGTTGTTTGGTGGCGCTCCGGGCGCGGTCGACAGCAGCCGCTTGGGCTGGGCTGGTGGTCTGTTCCGCCGGAACCGGATCGCCGTGGGCGGGGCCGCCCAAGAGCAAAGTCGAGACCACAGCACAGCACAGCAAGGGCGGTGGACAAACCATAAAAACGCGCATCGGTGCCTCCAGGCTCCCGAGTCTACCTCAATGGGTCCCCGGCCGAGGGCTGGGGCGATTTCCGGGCGGCGCGCCGTCTGCTTCGGAATCGGAGGAACCACAACATCCAGCCGCTCAGCACCGAAAACAAGCCCAGGGCGGCAAAGCCCACCAACCAGGGCGTATTGAAGTCATCTCGACCCGAGTAGTCCATGGTGTGGAGCATCCAAAAGAAGTCGAATCGGCGCCATGCATCGTTCCGCCGGGCGATGATCTGGGCGGTGTTCGCGTCGACATAGATGTGGGTGTTGTCCTCATCATCCAGCACCATTCTCCAGGCGGGAAGCGGCTTGTTTCGGTACTCAATCTCGGGATTCTCGGTGACCAGACTCACCTCTATGATGGTGGGCTCAGTGGTCCGATCAGCCTGGGCGATGGCCTTGGCCATCGCCTCCGAAATCGGTGAGATCACGGCACCACTCTTCGCATCGACCAGGTGGGTCTGTGCATCGGCTCTGACGGCGTAGACCTGCCGGTCGAGCACTGTATGTAGGCGGAGCGTCTTGACCGCGCCGAGGCCCGCGGCCGCGGCAGCTTGGGCTGGGGAGATCTCCACCGACTCGAAGGCGATACCTGGGATCTCGGGAGTACTTCGGCCCTCGTTTCCCCGGACCCACTCGATGTCATGGGTGGAAAAAATAACGCCCCCAGCACTCCAAAACAGGAGCTGGACACCGGTGATTAGTCCCAGCCAACGGTGAATCGTGTAGTGGTTCTTCCGCTTCAAAATTCCCTTCCTTAGACTGCACATCCACGGGGTGGACAGCGATCATCGAGGATCGAGCTAATGTCTTTCCTTTGTTGACGCTGGGCGAGGATGTGCGGTTCCTGTGCGAACACACCCAGATGGTGCGGTCGGTGACCTTTCTTGGTCACCGCCTTGCCTGGCTCCACCGGCCTCGCTCTATCGACGGTGCTTACCCTCCGGCTACCCCTCTGTTTCAGGCAGGACCTCGCTGAGGAGGGTACCCACTGCACCCAAAAGTAATGCAGCATCGTAGGGCTTGGTAAGGAAGGTGAAGTGCGGTTTCTTGCGCATCTCCTGAATGTCTGCAGCAATGGCGTGTCCCGAGACCAGGATGACCGCCAGGGTCGGACGGTCATGCCACAGTTGCTGGACCAACTCAAGCCCGCTGACCTTTGGCATGATCATGTCGGTGAGCACCAGGTCGATCTCCGCCTGATGGTCTTTCCACAGGGTGAGGGCATCCTCCGCACCACTGGCCGCTAGGACGCGATACCCGACCACTTCGAGGATCTGCTCGGTGGTTCTGCGCACGGCGTCCTGATCGTCGACCAAGAGGATGGTTCCAGACCCACCGGGTGATGTGTGCCACGCCTTGAGGACGGGGTCGACCTGCTTTTCGCTGATGCTCCGCGGCAGGCGAACAACCACCGAGGAGCCTTGACCAACCGTGCTCTCGATGTGCAGGAATCCGCCGAACCCTTGAATGATGTTGTTAGCGACGGCAAGACCGAGCCCTGTGCCCCCTGACCCTTTGGTTGAGAAGAAAGGCTCCATGGCAAGGGCTATGGTCTCGTCGCTCATCCCATGTCCGGTATCGCGAAAGACGATCTCTACGAACCCTCTGTCCTCGCCATCCACCTCGACCACCTGGTTGTCCGCAGAAATGGACAAGGTGCCGGGCTCGCTCATGGCATCTTTGGCATTGATGGCCAGATTCAGCAGCACCTGCTGCAGACGCCCAGCATCAGCATACACACCCCAAAGGTCGGCTTCGAGTTTGAATTGGAGGGTGATGTGGTTCGGAAATGTCTGCTGCAGCAGGCGCTCGAGCTCTTCGAACAGTGTCGGGATGTTCACATGTTGAAGGGCAACAGCAGCGGTCTTGCTGAAGCTCAAGAGCTGTCCGGTCAGCTCTGCTGCCCGTCGAGAGGCATCGACAATCACAGAGACCCCCTCCCCTGGAGACTTGGCCTCCAACAGCTGGGCCTGGCCCTGGATCACTGTGAGCAGGTTGTTGAAATCGTGGGCGATGCCTGCAGCAAGCCGTCCCATTGAGTCCATCTTCTGGGCATCGTGGAGTTGCTGTTCGACCCTGCGCACCTCCGACTCAGCCTCCAGCCGGTCTGACATCTCCCGGTGCAGCCGCTCTTCTCGTTCTTTCAGGGTAGCCAGCGTTGACTCGACTGTGGAGAGCAGGGTGTTGAGTGCAGCCGCGATGTGGTCCAATTCATCCTGTTCATCATCCGCGGCACGGAGGGAGAAGTCTCGGGTGCTGACGACGTCATTGGCCGTTTTCTCGAGTGCGAGGAGTCGCCGGGCCACGCTGCGCTGTAGGCGGGTGACGACCACCATCCCCACCAGGGCAAGCAGGACTGCGAGGGCGAGGCCAGACTTTAATGCAGCGGCCCTGGCATCTTTGATGCTGTGTCGGTTCACTTGCGCGAGAACGGTCGCAAAACCACCCAGATCGGCTGAGATGTACAGGTGTCCACTGGATATATGTGCACCGATTTCTGGCGGGGGGCTCAGGGGTGGGTGCTTGGACCATGCATCCTTCTGGTACGAAAGAATGGTCTTCTCATCAGATGAGAAGACCGCCAGCCGCTCGAGGAAGGGAAAGGCGCTGAGTCTGTCATTAATGTCGAGCACCAAAGCCCGATCCGAAGCACCAAAGGTCAGGCGTGCGATGTCATGATCTAGGGCTGCGATGACCGTTCGGGTGCGTTGCTCTAGCTTGCGGTTGGCAGCGTTGCTACGGGCCCGGAAATCCAGGGCCAGCACCAGCATGATGGTGGCCAGCATGGGCAGTAGCGTGAGCAGCAGCAACCGGGCACGGAGAGTGGGCTTCCATCGAGAGCGGCGGCCCTTCCGGCTCATGGGTTTTGACCCGTTTGGATGGGGAGTCGAGGGTTTGCTGACCACTCGACCCATCCGCCGTCGTAGACCGCAACCTCTTTCCCCAGGCTGCGCAGGGCAAGGTAGGCCACGCTCGCGTGTGTCCCTGTGTTGCAGTAGGTGATGATGGGTGCCTCACTGGGCAGGGTCGCGTACAGCGACTGTAGCACCTCCAAGGAGTGGAGTTGGCAGGTTCCTGAGGCTGTGTCGATTAAGAGATTGTCGGCGAAATCGTGGTGCTGGGCCCCATCGATGTGGCCCTTCCTCGCCCCACCGGATGTCTCACCCAGGTAGTCGGACTTCGGGCGTGCATCCAAGAGCAGCGCGCCGGCGGTGGACGAAGCCCGGAGGACTTGCAGCTCGGTCGCCAGACGATTCGGCTTCAAGACGGCGACGAATGTCACGGGCTTGAGTGAGGGTGCAGCCTGTTGGAGGGGCTGAGTGCTCACCGTCTGCCAGGCGGGCAAGCCGCCGCTCGAGACGGCAGACTCCGGGTGTCCATGGACCTCGAGGGCCCAGAACAGGCGGGCAGCTGGACGGTGATCCACTGCGCCATCGTAGACGACAACGGGCCGATCCATCCGGAGCCCTACTCCTCCGAAGAGGGCCTCTATCTGTGGGATCGATCCCAGATTGTGTTGGTTCTTGCCTTCCCCGTTGAGGTCGGTCACCGGAAGCGAGACGGCCCCTGGAATGTGGCCAGCTTGATACTGAGACAGCGGTCGGGCATCGATAATCAGGGGATCGGTGCTCGCTTGGTTCTTGGCCAGCCAGCCGGCTTCAACGATGACGCCCGGCAGGGCTGGGCTGGGCTGGATGAGTGGTGGCGCGACCGTGGCCTCTTGCCCACAAGAAAGCGGGAGCGCGAGCACAAGAATGGCGGCCCATTTTTTCATAAATATTGTCTGACCTAGCGTAAAGAGAGACTCGAACCAGAATGATCCTACACCAGCAGGCCGATAATGTCTCTTTATGATATTAATGGTTCTAACAGGGTTTTCGGATAACCACATCACGGATAAATCCGCAGAACTACAGGACGCCTTGAGGCCGGGTGGCGTACATTACGTCCATGAGGGCCTCGAATAGCTGGTCATCATTGCTGATCTGATCTTTGGCTTCGATCATGTTCCAGATCTCATCGAGGGTAAATTGATTGCTGAGGGTCTGCAGGCTCGTGTCTTCATCGAGCATCTCTTTGAGCAATTCTTTGGTGACTTCAAATGGCATGGGGACATTCTCTCAGAGGTATGGCAATCTTGGGGAGAAATATCGACCGTCGTGTGGTGAACAGCATCGGGCGGTTGTTCCGAGCCACCGAAAACAAGGCCCTCGCAGCGGGTGATTATTGGGTACGCTCGCCTGTTGAAGTCCTGCTTTGCTGAGGCGATCAGTTCAGGGTGGAGCAGCCACAGTTGTACTCAGAGGTCGAATCCCAGGTCGCCGCGCCCAGGCCCTCGAGGCGCGGCACATCGCCGGTGTGTGTGGAGCCGCAGCCCGGCGTCGTCTGGTTGGAGTACATCGGGTAGCCCCGCATGGGGTTGTAGGGGGAGCTTGGATCGATCATCCACATATACGCGCAGGAGTTCTGGCCCTTGCTGGCCCATGCGAGGGCCTCGCCTGTGGTTGCCATCCGCTCACCATTGGCTTGGCAGAGCGCCAAGCACGCCATGGCGGTACAGGAATAGGTCGACCCACAGTTCCGGAAATTCAATGTGGACCCGTAGACATGGTCTCCCACGTCGATGGAGCCGGTCACCACCAGGTCATCGCCATCGGCGCTAATGGCGACGAAGAGGTCTGAGAGGGCTGGAAGATAGTCGGACTCAATGGTCGCGAGGCTGCTGGCGTTGCCGGTGATGTCTGTGGCGTTATCGGTGATCTCCGAGACGTTGTCCTCGATGTGGATGGCATTGTTTGCGATGTGTAGGACGTTGGTGGCGATGTCCGAGGTGTTGGTGGCGATGTCTGCAGCGGTGCTTGCAGCGCTCGCAATGGTCACAGTGATGTCCGCGATGTCTGCGATGTCTGCGATGTCTGCGGCGTTGGTGGCGATACCCGAGGTATTGGTGGCGATGTCTGCGGTGTTGCTCACAGCGGCACTTGTAGCGCTCGCAATGGACACAGCGTTGGTGGTGATGCCCGATGCGTTGGTGGC
>DBIS01000040.1:0-4566 GCA_002296975.1 Deltaproteobacteria bacterium UBA796
ATGTTGTTTGGTGAGCGCCTCGAGTCGGCTCGCGAGGTTTACAGCATCGCCGATGACGGTGAACTGGCGTCGGGCCTGGGTGCCGATGTTTCCGGCGACCACCTCGCCTATATGTAAACCGATGCCCTGACGCAGTGGCTTTTGGCCCTTGATTACGCGGGTTTGATTGAGGGTGTCGAGGGCCACCCCCATGTCTTTGGCGGCCTCAATGGCGGCATGGGCATCGTCGGGACGGCCTTGTGGTACCCCCCAAACGGCCATGATTGCGTCGCCGATGAACTTATCGACTACCCCACCATGTCGGGCGATGGGCTCGAGCATGGCCTCGAAATATTGGTTGAGTTCTTCCACCAAAGCCTCTGGGGCCAAGTCCTCAGCGTGGGATGTAAAGCCTCTGAGGTCGCAAAACAGCACCACCACAGTCTGGCGTCTTCCACCCAATGTTTCGCTGCTCTCGTCGAGCACCAAATCCAGCAATTCGGTCGAGACATAAGCCCCCAGGCGGGTTCGAACCTGCTCAGCCTCCCGTGCCTCCTTTGCCCCTCGAGCGACCAGACTGGCACTGCGACTGGAGATGGCCCACGCCAGACCGCCACATAGGCTGAGGATCAACAGCACCATGACCTCGTTGGCGAGCGTGGTCGAAATGCGGTCGCCGTGAACCATTCGGTCGAGTCTGAGCAAAGCCCCCATGATGACGAGGTCGCTCACAGCCGCGGCGATGGCCAAGCGGGCATTGAGCCGCAACCCTGCCGCGACGGTGATGATAAATACAAACCCAATCTCGGGAATTCTACCCAGGCCTGGATAGGCTTGGGCGGGCCATGCCATCAGACACAGCAAGCTTGTGTAGATGGCCAGCCGGTCCAAAGCCAGAGAACTAATCAACAGCGCTTTGGTCGGACCAGCCACCTTGAGCCATGCCCCAACCAAGACCGTGGCGAGAATGGTGCCAGCCAGGATGGCGCTCAAGATCATCAACCGATCTCGCGCCAGCCAGGATGGGCCAAATAGCAGCCATACCTGAGCCAGGCTGAGGGCGGCCGCCCAGATGCGAATCCAGCCAAAAGCCCGCTCACCACGCTTGATGGTGTCCCTCAGAATCTCATCCACAATCGGGTCGTGGTTTGACATGGGCTTCTCCGTGTCGGTCATGGCCGGCTTGGCTGCGTTGAATGCCATCATATTTCCCCCGTCACACAAATGGTTCAAATATAGTTTCATCTCACAATCTTTGGTGGAAGCTGTGCAATTTTTAATATGTGTTTTTTCGCCGGGCGGAGGACGGTTGACTGGGTGAGTCTGCCCGCCTATCGGGCGACCGCCAAGGAAAAACCATGCACGCCGAGTCCAGCTTAAAGAGTCTGATTCCACCCCGAAATGCGTCGATTAAAAACGATGTGTTGTCTGGTTTTACTGTGGCGTTGGCCTTGGTTCCAGAGGCTGTGGCCTTCGCTTTCGTAGCGGGGATTTCACCCGTGGTCGGTTTGTATGGCGCATTTATGATGGGCTTGATCACCAGCCTATTCGGCGGCCGTCCGGGCATGATTTCCGGTGCCACTGGTGCGATGGCCGTGGTGATGATGTCTTTGGTAGCCGAGGGCGAGCAGCGTGGCGGTTCGGGTGCAGGGCTGGCTTATTTATTGGCCACCTTGCTCTTGGTTGGCTTGCTGCAAGTGGCGGCGGGTGCATTTAAGTTTGGTAAGTTCGTTCGGATGATTCCCAGCCCAGTCATGATGGGCTTTGTGAACGGCCTGGCCATCGTCATCTTTTTATCCCAACTCGGTATGTTCAAAGCGGATGGGGCATGGCTTACAGGTGGTGCGCTGTGGACCATGATGGGGCTTACCGCCATCACCATGTTCATCATGTGGGGTTTGCCCAAGCTCACGAAGGCCTTTCCTGCTGCTTTGGCCGCCATTGTGCTCGTCTCTGTGGTGGTGGTACTCGGTGGCAGCGACACCCAAACCGTGGGTTCATTTATCAAAGCCAACGGTGGTACGGGCATTGCTGCAACTTTGCCCAGCTTTGCTTTGCCGGTTGTGCCCTTAAGCTGGGAAACCCTGAGTTTGATTTTTCCTTATGCAGCCATCTTGGCGGCCATCGGTTTGATCGAGTCTTTGATGACCCTCAACCTCGTTGACGAACTCACCAAAACCCGAGGCGATGGCAATAGGGAGTGCATTGCTCAAGGTGCTGCCAATATGGTGAATGGACTGTTTGGCGGCATGGGTGGATGTGCGATGATCGGTCAAAGCATCATCAACATCAAGAGTGGTGGACGGGGTCGGCTATCGGGTGTGGTCGCTGCGCTGACCCTGCTCGCTTTTATTTTATTCGGGGCTTCAGCCATCGAGATTATTCCCATTGCGGCCCTTGTTGGCGTGATGTTTATGGTGGTCATCGGTACCTTCGCCTGGAACACATTTCGAATCCTAAACAAGGTTCCTGTGGCTGATGTGATTGTTATGGCCACGGTTACTGGGGTCACGGTAGCTTATGACTTGGCCATCGCGGTGTTCATCGGCGTGGTCATCTCAACGCTCGTATTTGCCTGGGAAAATGCCCTCCGAATCCGAGCCCGTAAACGGGTAGATGAGCACGGCATCAAACACTACGAGATGTTTGGGCCCTTGTTTTTTGGCTCCACCACCTTGTTCGGATCTAAGTTTGAGGTCGATACCGACCCTGAAGAGGTGGTGATCGACTTCGCTGAAAGTCGCATCATGGACCAGTCTGCCATCGAGGCAATTAATAAGGTTTCAGAGCGCTATTCGGCATCGGGCAAGACATTGCACTTGCGGCATCTCAGCTCGGATTGCTCTCGGTTGCTCAAACGTGCAAAGACCCTGATTGAGGTCAATGTGTTGGAAGACCCCGAGTATTTCGTGGCCATTGACGACCTGCGGGTACGCCGAGGGAGTGCACCCCTCGCGAAATGAGCTTGGTTTGACTGGGCCAAGGTAGAATGATGTAAGCTGGTACCTTCGGAGCTTGGCATGATTCCATCTTGGCGCGCGGTATTCACTTCTTCTTCTTTGGCCCTCTCCCTGGGGCTTGGGTGCGACCCCAACAAAAATGACTCAGCTTCGGGTGTTGACACAGCCGTCACGACAAACCCTGGTGAGCCGAGCGATACCGGGGGTGTAGATAGCCCCGGGCCGGAAGATAGCGGTACACCGCCCCCAGTCCATCATCAGCCACCAATTCAGGTGACCATCGATGTTCATGGGCATAATTATAATCTGAGTATTGGGCCGGGTTCTAGCTCTTGGATGACTCAAAAACGCGCCCGTTTTCAAAGCGATAAGACCCAGATTTTATGGCTGGCGGCCCTCGCTGAGTCTGTGGGTGGCCGGGTGAATTTTCAGCTTAATGGGGAGTTTTGCCGCGATGCCCGTGAGCTTGATGGGGACACAGCATTTTTGGCCGAACTAGAGGCGGCTGGGCACCTGATGGGCTCACATTTTCATATGCATCGCTTTTCTGGGATCGCGGAGTTTTGGGTTGAAGTCAACAAGATGACTGCGACCGAGACCCAGTTGCGGCAAATCTGGGCGGACCAGGTGGGTGAGTGTGAGGCGACTTTGGGCCACAGTCTGTTTCGGGTCGATCCAGCGCTGGTGTCTAGGGCGGTTGACGCCGCGGTCGTCCTTGCAGATCTTTTCGATGAATATCAGCCTGGTGTTCAGCCAGCAGGAGAGGTGTTTTCGTATACAGACTGGAACCACAAGCCCTACAATCCTTTTCGCAGAGCGGTCGGAAGCAAGCTCAGTGAAGACCCTGACCATCCTATTTTGGGGTTGATGTCCCTTGGTCAGGTGGGGCAGCTCGAGCCTGCTGGGCTTCATCAAGTCATGACCAGTGTGCCTCAAATCAAGCGGCATTTTTTGGCCTTGGTGACGGAGTGGCGAGAGGCCGAGCTATCGGGCGCACCACCCAAGCAGTGGCAGTTTGGTGTGATGACCCATCCCCACGACAACATCATGTTTCAAAGCGATGTCGAGGAGGTGGTGCGATGGCTGGGCAAGTGGACCGATGGTAGCCGCGGCGACGGAGCGCCTTTGGTGGAGTTTGCCACCGACGACGAGGTGCTAGAGCGTTTTGAGGCATGGGAAATGGTGTGGCCGGATGCGTCATCTTTTTCCTTCGACTGGGAAACCCACGTGGAGACCGGCGGGGAGCCGTATCCGTACGGTGATGATGTTTTGACCATGGCGCTTCGCGATACAGAGGTCGATTCTGAGGTCATGGTGTGGCGAGACCAAGGTGTGACGGTGTTTAGGCTTTTCCGCCGCTCGGTACTTCGGGGCACGCCCAGTGAGATCGGTGTTCGCCCGATGACAATTGGAGATTTGGAGGAAGTACCGCTATTTTTAGCCTGGTCGACCACGGGCGAGACGGTCACCATCGATGCTTCGGCTCTGCTCGGAGATGGTTTTGAATCGCTGGACTCTGAAAGTGGCGAGACGAGCGCCATCAGCCCTGGTGCCTTGGAGATTCCGCCACAGGCGGTGCTTATACGAGGGGTGGAGTAGGCGCTGGGGGTCGAGGGGGTCAGGACCA
>DBIS01000040.1:4902-5230 GCA_002296975.1 Deltaproteobacteria bacterium UBA796
TCGAGGGGGTCAGGACCACAAAGTGTGGTAGATCCAAAATGGCACAGTTGGCAACCCCCGCACCTTTTATGCACCAACCTCTCGTGTGATAAGCGCTCGGATGGCCGGACCCTCGCTGGATAAAAGAGGCACACCGCGTGCTATCTGAGCAGACCACAGCCCACACATCTTAGGACCTGACCCCTCTGCTCCCTTGGTGTAGGATGGGTGCCTCGGGAGGTTGTATGCGTCTAGCACTGATTTCGTTGTTGATGATTCCTTTGGCTGTTGGCTGTGGTGGCGTGGATGAAGAGAAGCCCGCTGCCGCTGCAGATGCAGATGCAGACGC
>DBIS01000075.1:0-169 GCA_002296975.1 Deltaproteobacteria bacterium UBA796
TTTCTAATCCTGGGGTTGTCACATGGGTTGAGATGGATGTGGAAATCGAAAATCTGGGCTTGGGAATGAAGGCCCGTGACTATGATGCTGCGATCCACAAACTCGATGAACAGGTCGGTAAGATCCGCACACAGTGGACGGCCAAGCACCCGCATTCATTGATATTTTT
>DBIS01000075.1:481-19136 GCA_002296975.1 Deltaproteobacteria bacterium UBA796
CCCGCATTCATTGATATTTTTGATGGGAGTCACAGGCGCTTTAGCAGGGGCGCGCGCGGATGCAGCACTGTTATTGACCGATGATTTGTTGCGGGTTCCGTTGATTGTTCATGGGCCGGGTATCGATACGGGTTGGGAGGTCGGGCACGTGGTCAGCACCATGGATGTGGGCGCCACTGTCCTCGGTTTATTCGGGCTCAAGTCCTCTGGAGGCGGTGTGTCTCTTTTTGGCTCGGAAATCCGGCCGGTTTATCACGAATCCACCGAGGGGTATCGGCTGTTCAATGCCCGGCCCATGACCGGGTTTAGCACCGAGAGCGGGCGGTATGCCGAGGGGGTTTTTGGTCGGTGGTACCCAGCATACCGCGACATTGTTCGCCCCTACGAAGACCCCGTCTCAGAGCATGAAAGCGAGGCGAAAACGCTCAAAACCATGAGGGCCTCTTTTGGTGGCGAACGGGGACTCCCCGAAACGGCCTGGGCCAGCTTTATCGATCCAGTCCAAGCTGTGGGATGGGCAGAGCGGCTTGGCAAGATTGAGGTGGCGATGGCCAAGGGCCATGGCGAAGCGGCTGTTCGGATGTTCGAGGGACTTAAAGCTGAGGCCCCGAAGTCACCGGCGCTTGAGGCCTTGGGGCGGCGGGTCTCTAACTTCTCGGCAGATTCTCAGCCTTGAATCATCGCTGCGAGGTCTCTGACTGCGGTGTCGAGGCCGACAAAGACGGCACGAGAGATGATGCTATGGCCAATATTGTACTCGGTGATTTCAGGGACCATCTCGACCAATAATGGTAGATTATGATGGGTGAGGCCATGGCCTGCAGCCACCTCTATGTCCAGATGCATGGCTGTCTGAGCCGCCTCGATGATGGCATCGATGGCTTTGGGGCCTTGCTCTGCATACCGAGCGGTGTTGATTTCGATCATGTCAACACCATCGATGTTGCTGGCCTCTATCTGTGCGATGTCGGGGTCGATAAATAGGCTGACCTGAATGCCAGCTTGAACCAGTTGAGCCGTGGTGGCCGCGATGAGCTCCCGATGCTTGACGACGTCCAAGCCGCCTTCCGTCGTAATCTCTCCTTCTCGCTCAGGCACGAGGGTGACCCGGTGAGGACGTCCATTGCTTGCGCCCTTCCCCAAGGCTGCGATGGCGATATTGACCATCTCATCCGTCGCCGCGATCTCGAGGTTGAGTTGGGTCTGAACCGTGCTCGCGAGTCGGTCGAGGTCTGCATCTTGAATATGGCGTCTGTCGGTGCGAAGATGGACGGTGATTTGGTCTGCACCCGCCAACTCAGCGATGACCGCGGCTGCGATGGGGTCTGGGTACTGGACCATTCGTGCTTGGCGAAGTGTGGCGATATGGTCGATGTTTACGCCGAGTCTGCGTGGCATGGAAACCCCCTGTGTGGCAGAGGCTTATCCTGTATTCGTGATCACGCCTCGTGGCGGGGCAGGGCATCTGCGATGGCCCTGGCCCAGGTGTCGCATTGTGGCCCTTCCACCATCACCCGCACCAACGGTTCTGTGCCCGATGCCCGCACCAAAACCCGGTGCCCGGCAGACTCAGCTTCTGAGATCGCACCCAAGCTTAAGTCGACTTGAACATGACGAACATTCCGAGTTGTTTGAGGCCAACGGGTCCAGCCGCCCACCGGAAGTGGGCCGCCATCAGCCACCTGAAGTACGCGGAGGGCGGTGTATAGGCCGTCACTTGTGGGGAGGCCGCCGGTCAACATGATGTGCCCTGAGGGTTCGCCCCCCAAGTGGGCACCCAGCCGCTGCATTTCAGCATGGACCAATGCGTCGCCGACCCCAGTCCGTACCAGGCGCCCATTGAGTGCCGCTTCGAGCCCGCCATTGCTCATCACCGTACCGACGACCGGCCCGTCCAGAGTTTGGGCGAGCATCCATAGGAGATCGTCTCCATCGAGCGCACCATGTGTGGGATCGAGCATGACCAGCCGGTCGGCATCGCCATCGAGGCAGATACCAAAATCACAGCCCTGAAGATCGGTAGGTGGGCACATCGCGCCAACCCCAGCGTTTATGTTTTGTCCGTTCGGGGCGCATCCGACGGTGCTTACCGTGGCGCCCATCGCCTGGAGCGCTTGTAATGCTGCGCGATGGCCCGCACCGTGTGCTCCATCCAGTAAAATTCGGCGCCCACGTAAATCGACGGAGGGCAAGGCGGCAAGCCATGGCCCCAGGGGGTTTGGGTGTTGCTCTGAACTGCCGCCTGAGCAAACACTCGGGGCCTCGAAATATTGAGTGAGCGAGGTGGTTTCAGCTGGCTTTCCACCGTCACTTGCCAGGACTTTTATCCCGTTATCGGCCCATGGGTTGTGACTTGCAGTGAGCATGACGCCGGCTAAGGCCAAGCCATCGGCGGCAACAGCTGCTGACACTGCCGCGGTGGGCAAAACCCCAAGGTCTACCGCGACGGCGCCACCACGGATGATGCCCCGGGTGAGTGCGGCCTGGAGAGAGGGGCCGCTCTCGCGGGTGTCCCGCCCCACAAATACCCGGCCACCATCGGTCCAGTTTGCGATGCCTTGCCCAATGCGAAAAGCACCTTCATCTGTGATCGGCCATTCCCCGGCCATTCCACGGACGCCATCTGTGCCAAAGCGAATCGGCGGGTTCATTTGGCTGGCTCAAGCTGGACGCTGCTGGGTTCGATGCCGACCACTTGAATATTTTTTGGGCCCTGGTGCACCACTTCCAGCCCGGATGACTCCTTAGACGGGTCAAAGCTGACGACCAGAGGCGCCCCAATCTGCACGGGGTTTGGCAAGTGCGCTTGCACGGAGATGCGGTCGGCTGTGAGGTCACGAATATCTGAGGCGTGGCCCGACAAAATGACCACGGCTGTGGACGGGATGGTCCTCCAGCCTTCTGCGCGGGCCATCACAGGCACTGCATTAAAAGTACGCTGGGCGATGATGGGTTCGATGACCACAGTGACGGTATAGGTTTGCTCTGCTTCGGGCCTGACCATCCTGGATTTGGGCGCCAAGCTCAATTCGAAGGTTTTGGTGCTGGTTAAGCCGGTAACATCGACCACATCGGTGCCCATCTTGGCGATGGCCCGCACCAACGACCTTGGCCCAAGGATTTTGGCTGTGTCTGGCTCGACGGTAATGTCTTTGAGCCGATAGCCCCCCGCGACATCTCCTACGATTGCAGGGACCACCCTGACCGTGCGGCTCATGCGGTGGTCCAACTCTATGTCTACTCCCGGTGGCGAAATCTGAACCACCTCCACACCTTCGGGGATTCCCTTCAAGGCACGATTTTCGAAGTCGATGGCCATCGGACCTTGGTCGGCATCAGCGAGGTCTACATCGTAGCGGAGTGTTCTACGCTTTACATTTCGCACCAAGCCTTGGGGCCCTTTGATGGTCACCACCAAGGATTTGGGCACCGCGTCAACCAGGCTAAAGTCTTCTGGGATGGTCCATTTGACCACAGCACGGGTGCGCTGAGATACCACCTGCTGAGTTTGGACCCAAGCCCAGATGATGACCGCGAACACCATCGACAGCGCTTTAAAGGGGAGTTCGTGTGCCACTGCACGCTGGAGCCAACCCTTCATTCGATCGGTGGAGAGCTTCATGGTGTTCCCTCCGGGCTTTGGGTGACGGGCTCTCGGGGTTCGGGGCTCGTTTGTAGAATCTCCTGGATTTGCTCTCGAAGTTCATTGGCGTTGGCTGTGGGTATGATGCGACCTGAGACGACCAAGCTGACAGTGCCGCGCTCCTCGCTGACAATGATGGCGACTGCGTCCGTTTCTTCGGTGAGCCCGATGGCAGCCCTGTGTCGGGTCCCAAAAAATCGGGAGATTTCCTTCGAGAGAGAAAGAGGGAAGAAGGATTGGGCCGCCGCGATTCGGTTTTTTTGAATGATCACGGCCCCGTCGTGTAAGGGGCTGGTCGGGTGAAAAATGGCCGAGAGGAGTTCGTGAGACACCTGTGCGTCGATGAGTGTCGCGCGGTCGACATATTCATCTAAATCGGCCGACCGTTCGATGGCTATCAACGCGCCAACCCGCCGACTGGCCATGGTAAAACAAGCCTTGATAAGCTCCTCGCGCATGCTGGCACTTCCTGGGTCTGAGCGTCCGCCAAAATACAGACGTCCTCCTGCCCTCGCCAAGCCACGGCGGATGTCTTTTTGGAAGAGAATGACCACCGCCAACACGATGTACACCAAGAATCTCTCGAGCAGCCAGTGAACCGACACCAGCTCAAATTGGTCGGCCAAGACATATAAACCAAGAATGCCCACAAGCCCCACGAGGCTTTGAAGTGCTCGGGTTCCTTTGAGGATGAGGAGGGCACGATAAAGCAGAAACGACATAATGGTGATGTCGACGACATCATTCCAACGGAGCGATTCCCAGAGCCATTCAACCATCGTGCGTACCTTCGCGAGCGTGGTCTGTAGGGTAGCGTTTATAAGCGGCTTATGCAGCCCCTTGTATGGCGCACAACATATCGAGCATCTGCCGGGTTTGGGCTACATCGTGAACCCGAAAGGCCTTTGCTCCCTTGGTCCAGGCCGTAGCAACCGCTGCTAAGCTGCCACTCAAACGTTCGTCGGCATGGTCGATGCCGAGCGTATGACCAATAAAACTCTTTCGTGAGGCACCGATCAGTACCGGAAGGCCTGTGGCGACCAGAACGTCTGTATGGTGGAGCAAGCTCAGGCTTTGTTGGGCGGTCTTGGCGAAACCAATCCCGGGATCGATCCATACGGTCCTGGAGCGAGCTTGTGCGGCGCGTTCGACCAACCAGGCTGTGACTTCATCGATCAGGTGTTCGTAGTGGGTGAGGGCACCCATGTTCTCGGGTGTGCCGCGCATGTGCATGACCACCGTGGCCTCAGCATCTGCGGTCACCGCAGCCATCAGTGGATCGCTCAAGGCGCTGACATCATTGATCACGCGGGCACCCGCTTTGATGGCTCGTGCTGCGACGACTGCTTTGTGGGTGTCGATGCTCACAGCCGTGGTGCGTGCGAAGGCCTCAATCACCGGCTGCACCCTGGCCCACTCTGTTTCGGCATCGACGGGTTCGGCGCCTGGTCGGGTAGACTCGCCGCCAACATCGATCCAGTCGGCACCGGCTTCAAGCATGGCCTCTGCGGCATTGACACCATTTCCGTGTCGCCCGCCATCGTAAAATGAGTCGGGCGTTACGTTCACGATGCCCACAACCA
This sequence comes from Deltaproteobacteria bacterium UBA796, assembly GCA_002296975.1. Taxonomy (GTDB): domain Bacteria; phylum Myxococcota_A; class UBA796; order UBA796; family UBA796; genus UBA796. The sequence goes on from DBIS01000075.1 coordinate 5,708, forward strand.
GGGGCCGTGGATTCGCTCTCATCAGGCCGACTCAGGTACCGGGAAAACTGGGCTAAGCGCGGTCACAATGGTCTCGAATGTCTTGCCTTCGACTGTTTCCGATTCGAGCAAGACCTGTGCGAGACGTTCCAAGATGTGCCGATTGGAATTCAGGATGGTGTCGGCCATGGATTCGCCTTCGCGTGTCATCCTATATATTTCCTCGTCAGCCAGCTTTGATGTGGCTTCAGAATAGGCGTTCACCTTGCCGAAATCTCTGCCTAAAAAGACTTCGGAATCGCTGCCGAGACTTCGGGGTCCGATTTTTTCTGACATGCCAAAGCGGGTCACGGCGCTGTGGGCCAATTTAGTTGCGCGCTCGAGGTCGTTTTGCGCGCCGGTCGAAAAATCCCGGAAGATGATCAACTCGGCGACCCGTCCACCCATCAATATTGCGATTTGGGTTTTGATTTGGGTGAGTGTGAGCCCGTATTGGTCTTCGGCAGGTAGCATTTGAGTTAGGCCCAAGGCTCGCCCCCGGGGGACAATGGTGACCTTGTGCACCGCGTCAGCACCTTGGCTAGCGAGGATTTTTGCCACGATGGCATGCCCTGCCTCGTGATAGGCCGTGCGTTTCCGCTCTTTGGCGGGGATGACCAGTGAGCGGCGTTCGGGGCCCATCGAAACCTTGTCTTTAGCGTGCTCAAAAGAGGCCATGTTGACCTTCTCTAGGTCGTTCCGTGCAGCGACCAATGCCGCTTCATTGACCAAGTTTTCAAGGTCAGCGCCTGAGAATCCGGGGGTACTCTTGGCCAAGATTCCGAGATCGACCGAGTCGTCAGTGGGGATGTTGCGGGTGTGGACATCCAAGATGCCCCGTCGGCCTTTGACGTCTGGGTTGCCCACAACCACCTGGCGGTCAAAACGCCCAGGCCGAAGCAAAGCGGGATCGAGCACATCTGGACGGTTGGTGGCGGCCATCAGGATGACCCCTTCATTGCATTCAAATCCGTCCATCTCGACCAATAGTGCGTTTAGGGTTTGCTCACGTTCATCGTGCCCGCCGCCCATACCCGCACCCCGATGGCGACCCACTGCGTCGATCTCATCAACAAAAATAATGCACGGCGCGTTCTTTTTTCCTTGGTCAAACAAATCCCGAACTCGGCTGGCTCCGACGCCGACAAACATCTCAACAAAGTCTGACCCAGATATAGAAAAGAAGGGCACTGATGCCTCGCCGGCGACCGCACGCGCGAGGAGTGTTTTTCCGGTTCCGGGTGGGCCCATCAGCAGCACACCTTTGGGGATTCGCCCACCGAGGCGGGTATATTTTTCGGGCTCTTGAAGGAACTGAATGATCTCCTGAAGCTCCTCTTTGGCCTCATCTACTCCAGCAACATCGTCGAAAGTCACCTTGTGCGCCGACTCGTTCAGCATTTTCGCGCGGGATTTGCCAAAGCTCATCGCTTTGCCCCCGCCGGACTGAAGGTTGCGCATGAAGAGCATAAAGAGGACAAAAATGAGCACCATCGGAAGTGCGGTCGACAGGAGCGTCATCATTCCGCCGTCGGGCTCACGCTCGAAATTTGGAATGATGTCATTTTCTGCCAGCTGTTGAAGCAGAAAGTCCGCGTCGACTGGGCCCACTGCACGGAAGGTGCTGCCATCCTCGAGGGTGCCGGTGAGGTCTTGGCCTTTGACTGTGATCTCTTTGATCTGGTGCTGGCGAGCGTGCTGAACCACCTGCGGGTAGCTCAACTCGGCCTGTTTGCGTCGGGCATCTTGGCCAACCAACGTAAAGGACAACATGACGACCAAGGCCAAAAACACCCAAAGGAATAATCCGCGACTGTAGCTCTTCATGAAAACCTCAACACGGGAGTGCCCGTTTGCTTCCAACCTATCTCGGCTCAGGGCTGCCGTCACCGTGATACATCGGCTGTGTTCAAACGGAGACTCTGGATGCAAAAGACCGTTGTTTTGGCAGGGGGTGGCACAGGCGGCCATGTTTACCCCGCGTTGGCCATGGGTGAGGCCCTTCAAGCGAAGGGGCATTTGATTAAGTATATGGGAGACGCTCGGCGCTTGGAGGGTCGGGTTGTACCCAAAACAGACATCGAGTTTATCGCGATTCCTGCGGTGCAATATCCCCGCGGAGGGATCGCCGGAAAGTTCAGTTTTGCACTCGGTTTATTGCGTGCGATTATTCAAAGTCGCGGTGTTTTAAAACGGATCCAGGCGGACTTTGTTCTCGGTGTCGGAGGATATATTTCAGCACCGCCAGTTCTCGCGGCGTGGACTTTGGGGGTCCCTCGGGCCATCCATGAGGCCAATGTGACGCCCGGAATGGCCAATCGTTTGTGTGCAAGGGTGGCAAATCTCGTGTTGCTGACCTACGAGGCGACCGCCTCGCGTTTACCTGGAAAGGCACCCCGACATACGGTGGGCTGCCCTGTGAATCCTAAGATTTTATTGGGTGATCGTACCGCAGCCGCCAAGCGATACGGCTTGGATTCATCAAAACCGACGCTGCTGGTTGTGGGGGGCTCCTTGGGTGCAGAGACCATCAACCGCATCGCAATTGCTGCATCAGGCGACCCCGGTCGTGACTATCAAATCCTACACATCACCGGCCCGAAATACCACGCAGAGATAGTGGCCGCATTGAGTCCCAAGCCCGATGGTGTTTGCTTGGTGGATTATGAAAATAGAATGGCAGAAGCCTATGCGATGGCGGACTTGGTCGTGTGCAGGGCCGGTTCATCGACCCTTGCTGAGCTGACAGCCATCGGTTTGGCCTCGATGTTGGTCCCTTCGCCAAACGTCACCGACAATCATCAAGAGGGCAACGCACGTGGGCTCGAAGCGGTTGGCGCGGCGGTTGTTATCGTCGAAAGAGAACTAGACATCGATGCTGCGGTCGCACAGATCGCTACCTTGCTTGGTGAGCCCCAGGCTCGAGAAACGATGGCGGCCAACGCGAAAGACCAAGGGCATTTGGATACTGCATCCCAGGTAGCCAGCTTGTTGTCCAAGCAGTTTTTGGCGACCTGAATGTGGGTGGTGGCTGCGGGCCTCGTGGCGGGCAGTCTACATGTGGTTTCGGGTCCGGATCATCTCATTGCCTTGGCGCCCATCGCAGCCATCAACCGTCGAGTGGCTTTTAGGTTGGGGTGTGTTTGGGGGCTGGGGCATGGGTTGGGCGTGGCCGTTTTGGGTGGGATTGGTCTGGGCGCCAAGGGGTGGGTCGACGTCGGATTGGTGAGTGCATGGTCCGAATTCGTTGTGGGCATCGCTTTGGTGTCGATTGGGGCTTGGTCCATCTTTAAGGCCAGCAAGGTCACGATTCACACCCATGCTCACGCCCATATCCACACCGATGCTCAGCCATCGGACCACGCGCATTTTCATGTGCATGTTGGCGAGTCACACGATTCCAGCGCACACCGAAAGCACAATGCTGCAGCTTTGGGCCTGGGTTTATTTCATGGTGCAGCTGGCGTGGGGCATTTGTTCGGGGTTGTCCCGGCTTTGGCGCTCCCATCCGATTTGGCGGTCGTCTACATCGGTGCCTATCTCGGGGCGGCAGTCATCTCCATGGGGGTGTTCGGCGCGGCACTCGGCGCTTTTATTAACCGCCGCGGAGAGGCGATGATGCGGCGGATAATGGTGGGCACAGGCTGTTTGGCGATGGGTTTGGGTTGTGTATGGTCCTTTCGTAGCTGGCCGATTTAGCTCATATTTTGAAGGTGACACACCCGACAAGATGTACCCAGGGAATGCGTCCGAGTTGACTGGAGTCGGTGCTCTCGGCCCGATTGTCACCCCTCAGCATCATGCCTTCAGCGTTGACACCCTCGACCCGCTTGATGAGGTAAACGTCGGTCTTGAATGGGTGGCGGCAGACCACGATATTTCCGGCGATGGCTCGGTTGCTCATGCGGACCAACACGTGGTCACCATCATCGAGATCGGGCCTCATGCTGCGCCCGTCTACCCGAAACCGTTTCCGTCTCCCGACAGCCCATCGAATCAACTCGCCGACGGGGGCACGAGAAAGCGGAGGACGATGAATCTCGGCCTCCGCTTTGGTCACTTCAACTTACCTAGGACGCGGTGTAGTACGGGACATCTCTGCCCTTGCTGGCCCAGAACATGTTGTGAATTTCCTCGATCGCGGTCATCAACTCTTGGGCGTGAGTGAGGCTGACCTCAACCTTGACCGCGCTGCAAAGCTTGGTTGCTTTCCAAAAGGTGTCATGTAGGTTTGGGTAGGCCTCAAGGTGGTGGGGCTTGAAGTAGTCGGTCCACAGCACGAGCAGTTCTCGTTTTGCAGTGTGGGTTTCTTCTTCCTTGATGGCCACATAGCGGCTCATGGTGTTCAAGTAAGCGGCCCAAGCGGCACCATCAGTGTTGGCTGGGGGCTCAAGTGCTAAGATTTTTTTGGTCATCGACAAGCCAGCTTCGGCGGCGATGCGCGCGGAAGCTGGGTCGTAAACGCCACATGGGCCGTCACAGTGTGCTTGGGCAGCTGGGCCTGGAAGTGTCTGATTAAGAATGTTGAGAGCTTTGGTGAGCATGGTCGACTCCGGGTCGGTTTGATTTCAGGCTGTCAGATATTCAGTTCAGGCCCAAATTTCAATGGGTGTTTTGGATGGCCTTAGCCAAGACCGTGTCGAACATTTCGACTGAAAGTCGGCCAGTTTGAGTGTTGAGCGGCGAGGGGTGAAAGCTGTCGATGAGAATCAACTGGTCCAAGTGATGAACTGCGCCATGTGAAAATGGATAGGCGTTGAGCGTCAGGCGCTGGGCCCTCAGCACGGCGTTGTGTGCGATGCCGCCCAGGGCCAGGACCACCCGCGGAGCGAGCAACTCGGTGAGCATCCATTTGGATACGCACTGTTTTATCTCTGCGGTGGTCGGTCGGTTGCCTGGGGGCAAGCACTTTACGGCGTTTGAGATTCGAATATTGGTGGGCAAGCCGTCTGCATCTAAACAACCTGCCGCCTTCAGCCTTTCGCACAGCCAGTTTGCGGAGCGGTCGCCGACAAAAGGTAAGCCAGTTCTGTTGGCGCCCATTCGTCCAGGGGCAAGACCCAAAACGAGCAAGGCTGCGTCGATGGGCCCCAAGCCGGGCACTGGGGCATTGTGCCAGTCGGGATGCTTGAGTTTGAGGGTATCAAGGTGTGCGGCGAGGCGAGGGCATTCCCGGCATGCGGTCAAGGGCTTCACTGGAGAGCGCCGCCACAGCTCGAGCCGGCACCGGCGGTACACCCCAGGCAATGGGCAGCGGTTGCGATGGGCATGCCCGCCATGCCACCGAGGTTTTCAATATCCCAGATGGTCTTTGGCGCGGGGTCAGCCTGCAGGTCGAGCATTTGGTTGAAATCGCAATCAAAGATGCCACCCTCAAACCCGACACTCACCAGGGAGCGACACATCAAAGGGCCCACTGCGCTGGGGTTGAAATTCTCCTCGAGCAGCTTGATGTAGGCGTCCAAACCGTCTCTGCGCTCGAGATCACGCTTAAATCGGGCGATCGGCATATTGGTGATGGTGAATAGGGCGTTGAATCGGATGTCGAAGTCGTCCATAAGCCGCTGCTTATACGCCGCCTCAAGCTGTGTCTGGTCAGGAGGAAGGCTTGGCCCGATGGGGTTGTAGACCAAGTTCAACACAAGCGGTCCCCCCGGATCACCATAGCCAAGGCCATTGAGTTTTCTTAAGCCGTCGATGCTGTCTGAAAAGACACCGTCACCGCGTTGAGCGTCCACGTTGTCTGGCCCGTAGCAGGGGAGCGAGGCCACCACCTCAACCTGATTTTTGGCCAAAAATTCCGCGGTGTCCTCTTGGCCCGCCTCGGCTAAAATAGTGAGGTTACACCGGTCGATGACCCGTAAATTCAGTGCCCGTGCAGCGCACACCAGGCGGCGAAACTCGGGGTGCAGCTCAGGTGCGCCGCCTGTGATGTCAAGGGTGCGAATAGCTGGACTGGCACTGAGTAAACTGATGATTTGGTCGATGACTGCACGGCTCGCGGCTTCAGTCCGTGCTGGGCTGGCGTCCACATGACAGTGTTTACAGGCCTGATTGCACCGCTTGCCTAAATTGACCTGCAGGGTGCTTGGTTGACCTCGGCTGAGGGTGGGAAGCCCGTGCGCCAAGAGACGGTCGGCGAAGGGGTGTGTGCCCATCAGCAGCAATCCGTTGGGCCACAGGTGTCCGAAGCTGCAGTGGTGACCGCGTAGTCCAGGCCTTTGGTCTCTTTGGGGTCTCGGCGAACGGCCTTCGAGCAATCGAAGAGTTGGCGCTCATCTGGTGGGATGGCGACCCTCGGGGAAATGCTCAACATTTGGCTACCGTAGGGCGCGGCCATCAACAAATCGTGGGTTTTGGCACACACTGCTGTGCGTTCACCGCGCAGGAAAGTGTGGCCGTCATCGTCGCTCACCGAGCGCCATGGTCCTTTATAAATGAGGGCTTGGTTGGCTTCGAAGCAGGGGCCTTGTTTGCCTTTGTGCGCGCAGACAACAACGGCCCGGAATTCGATACCAGCCACGGTTTGCCACGGGTCGGCGGACCATTCGGTGATCTCAATGCCGTGAAACCCAGCATTCTCCAAAGCCGTCAGGAAGCCGTGTTCCTGAAATGCGCCAGAGATACAGCCGCTCCACAGTTTGGGGTCAGCTTTGAGGTCAGCTGGAATGGTTTCGTCTGATACAATGTCAGAGATTGCGATGCGCCCGCCCTTTTTGAGGACACGAAAAATCTCCTGAATCAGCCTGTGCTTGTCTTCGTCTCGGACAAGGTTCAACACGCAGTTGGATACCACCAAGTCCACCGAGTTGTCCGCGACCATGGGCAGGTTCGCACGTAGGTGTGCGGCGTGGGCCTGAGCAGCATCGAGATCATTCGCACAGTGGGCAGGGTTTTTGGACATCCATTCATCGAAAAGATCGATGTCGAGCCCAAGGTCTTGGATTTTTCCTTTGTGAAACACCACATTGTCGTGGCCGATCTTCGAAGCAACTTCGGCCTGACTCTGTCGAGCGAGGCTCAGCATTTCATCGTTCATGTCCACGCCGATCACCCGTCCGGTCGGGCCCACAACTTGGCTGAGCATAAAACAGATTTTTCCGCCGCCCGCACCCAGGTCAAGCACCGTGTCACCTGGTTTCGCATAGCGTGTTGGGTCGCCGCAACCATAGTCGCGTTCGATCACAGCCGCGGGGATAACCTTGAGCAAGGCAGTGTCGTAATCGACGGGACAGCAAAGCGATGCTTCGCATGCATTGGAGGCATCAGAGTACCGAGCGTTGACCGCGGCCTCGACATCGAGATGGTGTTCGGACATTGTCGCCTCTGGGATAAGGCGATTGGTCTAACCGAGGGCAGGCCTAACTGGCGAGCACGATGTTTCCGCCGAATCTGCCAGCGTCTCGAGCGGCGCAATCTGCACGGTTGACCAAAGTATTTAGGCTTTCACCTGCCGAACGGCTGGCACACCCAATCCGCACGGTCAGCTTGAATCGACCTTCTTTGGACTGAAAAACCATGCGCTCGATGGAGGCTCTCAGTCGCTCTCCGACGGCATGTGCATCCTCCTTGATGGCGAGCGGAAGCAAGGCCACGAAGCGATCACCACCTTCCCGGGCAGCCACATCGTCCCATCGTAAACAGTCCTCGATATCCTTGTGAAGTGCGCCCAATACTGCGTCCCCGCAGTCGCGCCCCAAGCTATCGTTTACTTTGTGAAAACCGTCTACATCGACCATCAAGACCGACACTGGGTCGCCGTCTTCGAGCCAGTCGTATGCCATGGCCAAACAGCGCATATTGGCTCCACCGGTCACCGCGTCCTTCAACGCAGCTTGTCGGATTCGGGACAACTCTCGCTCTTGGAAAGCAATTTGTTCAGCCATTCGCTCTTCTTTACTGCGACCTTGCTGGTTCGTGCTGTGGCTCTGGACAAGTCTAAAATTTAAGGCGCTCATTGTGCCCTCCGTCTATTGGATTCAAAGCTGAATCGGAAGACCCGGGCATACAGATGAGGGCCAAACATAAAAAAGGCCGCACCCTTCGCGGAGTGCAGCCTTTTTACGGACAACTTTTAATTTAGCGGACGGCGGTCTTGATGGCCTCGTAGTCGGGCTCTGTGCCCAAGGTGGGGGCGATCCAGGCGTAGGTGACCGTACCGCTCTCGTCTACCACGAAAACGGCGCGGTTTGCAGCGGTGTAGCCGTCCATCCCAGCAAAGTTGTCGACGGCGATATCATATGCGGTCACGGTGGCTCTGCTGTAGTCGCTCAACACCTTGAAGCTCAGGTTATTTTTGGCCGCGAAGGCGCCATTTGAGAAAGGTGAGTCGACGCTGATACCCAAAACCGTGACGCCCATGTCATTGAAGCTCGCGAGTGCATCTTGGAAGGTGCAAAGCTCTTTTTCACACACGCCAGTGAAGGCCGAAGGGAAGAAGGCAAGTACAACTTTAGCACCGCGAAGGTCACTCAATTTGGTGGCCTCGCGGCTGGTGTCGAGCAGGCAAAAATCGGGGGCTGTTTGGTCGAGAAGGCTCATAATAAATTCCAGAGGGTGATGATTGGCCTAGCCAATACTCGATTAAAGGACGCGATGCACGCTATCTGTATTTAGATTGCATCGCTCTCGTCCGCGAAACGGGCAGCATGCGATGCCTTCGCCTGAGCCAAGTTGTCAAACCAGCTGGCGATCAAAGGGTAGCCTTCAGTTCGCGCCATTTCGGCCCATTTTGGATATTTATCGTTGGCGGCTTCCTGCTCGCTTTGGTGGGCGGCCATCAGGCTTTCAATCGTTTCACGGATGGGTTGGTTCGTGATGGGGTCGCCGATTTCCCGAAGAAAGTCCAAGTGCCCGTGTGCGTGCCCAATATCACCTTCTGCGATGTCCCGAAATGCGCTCGCAGCCTCGGTATACCCCTCGACATCTGCCATCTTGGCAAAGTACCGGTACCGGTGATTGTTTTGTGTTTCCCGCGCAAAGGCCAGCAACAAGTTTGAATGGGTCTCGCTATTCTTAATATCTGACATGAAGGCTTCCAATGTTTGGGCTTCACTAACGTCTTTGTCGCCGAAGGCAGAGCGCGAGCAGTCCGGCCATAAACGGAATTTGTGTTCGGGGGCTGATTTGGCTGATTGTGCACCCTTTTTGGATGGCGCTTGGGGTGTCCAGAACTTCGAGGCTTGCGCCGGTCAACAGGTGGTCGCCTTGGTCCACGACGATGGCGTGGCTGCCCAAAGGTGCGTCAGGGGCGATAACGACAGCAACGTCGTAGCCCGTGCTGCGAGGCGAGATGGACTCCACGAAGATGCCTTCGCCGAGATCGATGAGTGTGTCGTCGCTTTCACCTGGGGGTGGCGTGCCGATGTCGATAAACACGACGGTGCTCGCCCCTTGCCGCACTGTTGGAGGACGGGCCGCGATGACTTGTGGACGGCCAGCCTCGTTCATCACAAAAAAACTTGGCTGTGCCGAGATGGTGGTGTGTCCAGAATCCAAAATGAGTTGCCGTGGGCCGACGGTGGCCTCGGGGGCGATGGCAATGAGCGCACGAATGTGGTTTGCGTCGATAATGAACAGCTCTTCGACCGTGATCCCGTGCCCGGCATCAAGTTGAATATCGCCTTCACTCAAGTAAAGATTGTCCCCTTGCAGGTCAATCCGCATCCGGTCACCTGGCCAGCCCTGTTTGGGTTCGAGTCGGTCAATGTATGGAATGGCTGCATGAAGCCAAAGTGCTTCGGACTGGTCGCTTTGGTAGGTGTGGTCGAGTTCAGCCCAAGCCGGTGCGAACTCAGCGGCGACCCTAAATGCCTGGCTTCCGCTTTTTAAGGCGACTGTGGCCGAGGTGCTGGCGGTTGTTGCGACATGCTCGTCATCGCGGGTGATGTGGTAGGCGTTGGCCTCAAGCTCACCTGTCGGGGCGCGCCAGTGGAGGGTCACACGGTCTGCGGCGATTCGTCCGCCAGAGAGCAATCCATCAGCATTTAAATCTGTCGGCGCGGCCAGTGCCACCCTGAAATGTGCGGTGCCGATATCGGGATAAGAGGTGATGTTCGTGCCATCGTCCGCCTCGAGCCACCAGTTGACCGTGGTTTGGGAGGGCTGGCCGGGGATTGATGCTTCAAATAGCCCATCGCCCAATGCCTCCATCGTGACCGCCTGGGTGGCACTGTCTTCTGTCTCCCAAAACAAGGTCAGGGCGGGAAAGCTGAAGTCGTCGATGGCGGTGGCGCGCACCCTGTAGGGCCCAGCAAGGTCTGTGGTGTCGTGGGGGGGCAGTACATCGATAAAGATTGGCGGGGCCGGGTCGCCGTCGATGATGGACATGGCATCAATGGTCCAGCCTTGAAAGCTGGTGGTGAGTCCGCTTACGAATGCCAGTCTGATTTGAGGTGTGTCACCAAGGCCGCTGAGGTCAAAGTACACATTCTCCCAGTTGTCTGAAAGACCCGCAAACCCCCGAATAGATGGGTAGCTGTAGGCAGGGTTTAAGCGTGTCCATTCCCCTTCTTGAAGGACCTCCACCCGTGCGGAGTCACCGAGGGCTGAGTCCTCGATTGCGTACCAATGCAATAAGGTCAACACGGGTCGGGTTGAATTGCTCAGGTTTAAAGCTGGAAAAGCGAGTGTGTCGCTGGCGTCGTTGAGGTAGTGCGCGTCAAGTTTTGTGGCCCAGCCGGAGTTTTGAGGCGGAAACGGGGGGGGCGGGGTGGAAAAACTGCCCCATTCAAATTGCAGCGCGCTTGTCGAGGTGAATCCGCCGTCATTGTCCTCAAAATCCCAAATATACAGGGGGCTCGCGAAGGCAATGGTGGGAAGCAGCCACAGCATCACAAGGCCTGGGCTGTGTATCGAATGGCGATGGTGGCGCCGAAGGGTGGGGCGATTTCAAAGTGGAGAATATTCCCTGAAATCGACCATCCTGCATCTGCCCGGAGCCCGTCGACTGACACCCGAGCAGTGTCTGGTTTTGGGATGGCTTGAAGCGAAAATGCAGTCGATAACTGAATGGACATCGCCGCCACATGGTCCGCGATGGCCTCAAAATTTGGCTCGCAAATCGACGCGACGGAGCCACCCGTCTCTACCGCGAGGGCAGCGTAGCGTATGCCGGGGGTAGCAGCGCCGGCCACCCCAGTGCAGCCGGCTGGGCCAGGGCCTACGATGGCGGAAACGGCGACAATTTGGCCGCTTGACTCGGCGATATCAGCGAGCATTAAAAGCGTTTGTGAGATGCCATCTCCGTCCAACAGTCCATCGCTCTGGTCGTCGCCATCTGAAAAAATCACCACATGTAAGCCTGCATTCTTTCGCCGAAAACCCCGATTGTCTTCTTGGAGCATGCTGGGAGAAAGCGCAAGATTTAGCGCGAAGAGTCCGGTGGCGGGCTGAGCACCCTCAACACCTGGGTTGAGCATGGCGCTCAGGGTCGCATCCGTGGCGTTGTCTTGGGTGATGACCCATGGGTTTCCCTCTAAAACACCCTCCCCATCTGGCGTGATGGCGCCCAAGTGCCAAGATACTTGTTGGGCGTTGAGCCGGTCGATAAAGGTAGAGGTGTGCGCATCTAAATAGCTATGTTCAGCGGCCATCGACGCGGTGTTGTCGACCAACCACAGCAAGTCGACCATGGGTGTGGGCTCCTGCAAGAATGTCTCGTCGACAACCACCCCGGTCGCGGCAAACTCGTCTTTGTCGTTCAAAGAAAAGTCAGAACAAGCCCAAACACTCAGTAGGGCGATCGCACGTGTTGGTGCCATCATTGACGCTCTCGGGGGAGCCATCGCCAAGCCTCGACCTCGGTCACCTTTTCTGCGTCGCGGTCAACCCGCTTGAGTCGGATACGCCTGAAGTCCCAAGCGTTGTTGATTCTGTATTCTCGGCTGGTGCGGATGACCCCGCCTGTGTGTGGCGGAAAGCCCATTAGTTGAAGCGCCTCTCGGCGGTAAAGCGGTGCGTTGAGGGGCACGGAGATCATGTAGATCACGCCGCCAGAAATACGGATTCGGCCGCGGGTGAACTGGTGTTCTTCACCGCGGTTGCCGTTGAGTACACGGGTGCTCAGGCGTTTACCGAGCTGCTCATGAAGTTCGACTTGAACCAAGTGGAGGGTTTTTCCACCCAGGTGCCGGATATCGATGTCGATGTCTGCTGCCTTAATGTACACCCGTGATGCTTTTGAGCCAATATTCTCATCTGGCTTGGCTTCGCTTAAGATGGCTTGGTCGGGAATACCGCTCAAGACGGGCTGCGGCGGATCGCACCCGAAACTGAGCAAACACATGGCCAAGCATCGTTTCATGTCTGGATTGTATGCCCCACAGGGTTAGTTCGCTCGCATGCAGGTGAGTGTCTTCTATTTTGCGATGCTGCGAGAGCAGCGTGGTCGAGCCGACGAGTCGCTTCACGTCGAGGCTGGTCTCACTGTTGGTGGCTTGTATGAACAAATATTTGCTGCAGGGTCGATTGGCGCCATGTCCATCATGTATGCGGTGAATCAATCCTATGTTTCCGCGGATCACATGCTTGCCGAAAACGATGAGGTCGCTTTTATCCCTCCCCTCGGTGGTGGCTGATGATCGCGCTGACTCAAGAGGTGATCGATGTCGACGCTGTGGTTGATACAGTGCGGCGTGACGCTGCAGGTGCGGTATTGGTCTTTGAAGGCGTCACCCGTGACACCCACGATGGGCGTGGCGTGATTCGCCTCGAATACGAAGCTTACGGGCAGATGGCCGAAGCCGAACTGAAAGCTATAGCAGCCGATGCAGTGGCCCAATGGCCTGGGCTTCGCATTGCGATCGTGCATCGAATGGGGCTTGTGGGTTTAGGCGAGGCGAGCGTTGTTATCGCGGTTTCGACCCCTCATAGAGATGCGGCCTATTCGGCGAGTCGGTTCGCCATCGATGCCTTAAAAGTACGTGTACCCATTTGGAAAAAAGAAGTCTACGCCGATGGCTCGGTGTGGAAAGCCAACGCAGGAGGAATCCATGAGCCGGGATCCTGATAGTCCTTTTCGCTTTCGTGGAAGACACCCCGACGAGTATCGTCTGCCGGACCTCAATCCGCATATGAAGCTTCATTATGAGATGGTGCCTCCGGTCGTTGTGGCCGAAGTCGCACCGAGCTTCAAAGGCCGATGGGCTGAAGCCTTTCCTGACCCAAGTCTGCCTGTTCACCTCGAGATTGGGCCCGGGAATGGGTTTTATTTGGCGGGAATGGCCACCCGGTATCCAGACCGAAATTGGTTGGGGGTCGAGATTCGATTCAAGCGGGTGGTGTTGGTCGCCAAAAAGCTGATCGCTGCATCTGCGAGCAATGCAAGAATCGCCCGTTATGACGCGTGGCAGCTGGATGATTTATTTGAGCTTGGCGAACTTAGTGGTCTGCATATTAATTTTCCAGACCC
>DBIS01000076.1 GCA_002296975.1 Deltaproteobacteria bacterium UBA796
CATATCCAAATAGGCGGCCATACTGAGTCATATAGCGCTCGAACCGTGTCCGATTATCGATCCAAGTCAACTCTGGATGGAACTGCGTGGCATAAACCGGGCAGCCATCAATCCTCATGGCCTGTATTGGGCTTAGGTCGGATGACGCCAGCAACGAAGCACCGACGGGCAACCGTGTGGCTCGGTCTTTGTGGCCGAGCTGTGCCTTAAATACTGAGGGAAGCTGCCCAAACACAGGGTCCTGATTCGCTGAAACAGTGGAACTCAGTGTGTACGTGCCGACCTCTGCATTGTCCTCGTCGCACACCACTTCGCCGCCCAAGCCGACCACCAAGCCCTGAAATCCAAAACAGGAAGCAAATAATGGATGGCCACGCTCGACAACCCCGACCAAAAACTGAATCATGGCGTCAATGGCAGGGAGGCCGTCGAGGACCCCAAACTCCCCTGCCCCTCCCACAAACAAAGCGTCACAGTCAGCCAACATCGATAGATCAAGCGCATCTTCCAAAATGTCGACCTGATGGATCTGACCAGGCTTTACACCCAGTTGCTGGGCGAATGCATCCCGTTCTTCGTCGCGAACCCGATCACCAAGCGCACGGGCCTGAAGCAGGGTGAACCCAAGATGACTGCGGCGATTTGGAAGGGCACTGCTCACGGGCCTACCCTAACTCAGAACCACCGAGGGACTGTGAACTCTACATCACCCATGACCCGGGCTTGACACGCCAGGCGATCACCGTTGCTTTGGGCCCGACTGCCAAGCACCAAGGCCTCCTTGGATTCCATTTTGCTTAAAGCCGTGCTACCCCGTACAATTTTCAGCCTACATGTGCCACAAGCGCCTTGTCCGCCACAAAAATGGTCAAAGTCAACCTCAAGCTGGGCTGCTGCTGCCAAGACTGTTGTGTGCGTGTCCACCACACCCTCTGCGATAACTTCACCGTCTGCCTTATGAAAAACCACCACGGCTGTCTTTGGGACCGGTGAATTGGCCGCATCGCTGCGGGAGATGCGCTGAACCAGGCGGCGCAATCGGGATCGTTTTTCACCGGACATCTCTCACTCCACTGACAAGCTAAACATAATTGAGTGTATCTCCCGTTGCCGGCTACCGGTCGACAGCGGTATCATTATTTCAAACGCAATGGCATACCCACCACCAAAACACCAACACAGGTCCACCCGCCGTCCATGGCAGTGGTTGGCCGTGTTCTCATTCCTCTTTCATCTTGTTTTGGTGGGTGCCATCGACTCGATTTTTCCAAATCTTATCGACGCCAACCCCAACACCAAGCATGCCGTCACCATGCGCATCGAACTCCCAGAAGCCCCAGAGCCACTGGTGGAAGATGAGGAAGACCCCGTTGAGCAGGGCCAAATCGTCGATATTGCCCCACCAAAAGAAGAAATACGGCCTGTCGAGGCAGATTATTTGGCCGAATATGACCAGAAGGTACCGAAGCAAACCCGAACCGAAGAATATCGAATCAATCCCGAGGTCCTAGCCAACGAGTACTCAACCGACGACAAGCTGGAGTTTGAGGACCTAAGCGATGTCAACGCAGTGGAGCCATCCACAGGAGCGCAAGTGGGCAATCATCGTTTCGAACCCGATATTGGTGGCAGCTTAGCTGCACTCCCCTCACCCTTCGCTTTCACCAATAAAGATGGGCTGCAAAAACCAGTTCCAGCCTCTCATTCTTCCTCTCAATATGCCGGGGCGCCCAATAATGACCGTCTGGACTTGGCCGCAGCCCGTCGTTTGGCCCTCGACACCCATAAGATTCAGTTCGCAGGCTACCTGAACCGAGTGCGGCGACTCGTGAGCTTTTATTGGTCTCAGAACATCAAAAATCTGCCCAACTCAGCGCGCAGCCACCTACGACAACCCAGCTACCACACCGCAGTTTTCGCCATTTTAGACGACACCGGACGTCTGGAAACTGTAGAAGTGACCACCACAAGCGGTTCTCGGCATATGGACAGGGCAGTCAAGCGTGCCTTTCAAATTGCGGCCCCGTTCCCCAACCCACCCGCGGGCCTCATCGCAAAAGATGGGCGAGTTTATCTGCCAGACTTTGAATTCACCGTCACAATGGGTGCGCCATCTGCAGCCTACCGGGCTCTCGACGCACGGGCGGGCGTACAGTTCCCAGGCATCCTCAAGGCGACCCGTTAGGCCTCATCCTCAGGTGATGAAGCCTGGCCTGCATCCACATCTAAGCCGCCAGCCCAGTAGCTCGCATGGGAATTTTCTGGGTCCAATTCTCTCGCGCGGCGAAATGCAGCGTGAGACTCATCTACAATATTTCGCCAAATATCTGGGTCCCCAAAAACAACCGCATCCGACTCAGCCAAGACCCTCAACACCTCTGCGAGAATCCCGTAGGCCACCGAAGTAAGCTCATCTTCGGTTACCAGGTCTAGCCATTGGCCCCCATTTTCAAGGATCTTTATTGCCTCACGGACTTCTGATTCCGCCAGTTTGAGCTGCTGGGTCTCCATCAGAATCCGGGCCAGCTCGATTCGTGGCTCCGCCAAGCGGGGTTCGACCGCCAAAACACGCTTAAAACATTCCGCAGCACCATCGATGTCTGCATTTTCAAGGCGTTTGAGCCCATCCATAAATTTGTCGCCAAGCCCATCCAAGTGGTCCTCAGCTTGATTGATGTCGATTTCGTTTCCCATATTCACTCTCCTGGTGGCGGCCATATCCCGCCTCAGCCCGGGAACACAAGGTTGTCGATCACAACCGACACCGAACACGCTCGGCCAGCATGCCCATATGTGTCGACCGCCCTTAGCTCTAAGACGTATCGTCCATTGCTCAACACGCGCCCTTCACCGTCACGCCCATCCCATGACAGGCTCCCATCCAAAGGCCGAACTCTGGGTGTCTGGTGGCTGAAGACCCATTGGTCTTCTCCGTCAAAAACATCCATACGCCACCAAGCCGAAGAGGCAGAAGCGAGCAGGTCCAACCAAATATGATCCGCCTCGCTCCCATCCCCTTCATCGCCATCTGGCCGAAACCACCCAGTCGAAGGCCAGCATTTTATCAAGTCCGCCCCGTACTCTTCGCTATCGCCAAACAAGCCCTCCCAGTCGCCTCCGGCAATATTGTCGAAGTCACCATCCATGCGGTTACCGGCAAGATCACGAAAGTTATCGCTCAACCACAAAGTCCACCGCTCCTCAGCAGCGCCCACGAGGGGGGTGACCTGAATGGTCAAAGTTCGTCCATCATGGGAAAACCCGGCGAACAGAATCTCGGCCACGCCGCCCAGTCCATCGGTGAGCATCATATATTCAGGGTCACTCAGGCCGCTTCCTGGACTAAGCATGGCCTCAGAAAAATGAACTGTGATCTCGTCCAGCACCCCTTCTCCGGCGCCAGTAGCGTCGAAACCGAGGACCATGGGCGGAGAAGAGTCACCATTCACCGTCAGGCCTCCCTGCCCAAAAGCCGAGCGGTTTTGGCTGCCCAGCAACAGCCTTGCATCCCCTGATGTGACCTCGTCCACCATTGTCCAGCGCACGGCAGCACGACCGGATTCATCTAAAGACAGCTGAAGGCCTGAGCCCGATGCCACCAATGTGCTGCCAGCGATGGCCTCTAAGGCCCCCTTTTCTGCCCGTATGAGAACAGAAGCCGCCGCAGCAACGTCACCACTGCAGTCGGTGGATGTCACCTCGACATCGGTCGCCCCCATGGTGCCATCCGCGCCCGCAACAAGTGCGTCCACGCCAACGCTCACAGAGATTGCCCCCACCGCCAAACCGAGTGTGTCCGCAAAAAGATCCACCTCGGCACCATGCCCGCAGCCCGTGTTGTCAATGAAGAAGCCCGCCACCTGGGTGCGGCCGGCCCCATTCAGCTCGATTCGCCTCAAATCAGCAGCACCTCTGTATTCAGTCACGCCGTCCAGCAAAATCGATGAGTGAACCAGACCGTCCACATCCCATACCAGCGCAGGACTGGCTCTACCCTCTGGGCCAAGACAAACCCGGCCGCCTGCCAGTCCATCGAGATCGATGGCGACCTCGGGGCTACCGGTGCAACTCAACCCGACATCGACGGGTGCGATGCTCGCCGAGTACGGCCCAGCCACAAGGTCTATGGTGTCCCCAATTCCGGCTGATTCAAACAGCATATGGGCCACGCCGGACCGACTAAACGACCCCGTCACCTCAGGGGCCAAACCCCCACGGGATGTCATGCTGTAATCGAGCGTCGGCCCAGTCGTGGTGTTTCCGAAAGCGTCGATCAGCCGGAGGGCGACCACCAAGGGAGAGCCCACATATGCCCATGGGCGGGAAACAGAAATTTCAACCGCGTTCGGGAATCCAGAAAAAACATCAAAGCTGGCGCTGCCGCCTAAGATTGCCCCGTCTAATTCAGCCCACACCGACTCGCCTTGCAAGGCATGGGTAAGTGTGACCAAGGACAGGCCGACCCCATCGGTGAGGGTCAAGGTATCCAGCCCACCCCCCACGAGGGTCAACCCCAAGCTGTAGACGCCGTCCACACGGTTGCCGTAGGCATCAAAGCCCTCACCCGCGACCGCGAGTGTGTCTCCGGCAAACATCCCGTCGATGTAGGCGCTCTCGTCAATGGTCAACGCCACAGCATTCAGCTCGCCCGGCCCGACATCAATCAGCCCGGATTGCCCCATCGCACCCAGGGTTGGCGCACCCACGAAGAGTCGTTTTCCGGTACCCACCACCGTAAGGGTGCACGAGAACCGATAAACCCTTGCAGGCAGGTCGGAATCGATGTGATTGCAGGCCACGGGCCCATCTATATCCGTGAAGTTCAAGGCATCAAGGTCTGTAGCACCCAAAAATAACGTGTTGCCGAAAACATCCTTGACCGACACCGACACATCCACCGGCTCACCTGCGACCATGTTTGAGTGTTCAGGAGTGACCGTGATGTCTATCCCAGCACCAGCCAAAACCTGTATCGGGGCGCTTGTACCCGAGATGCCCTCGGGCGCCTCGACCGCTATCCATCTCGCCTCGTCGGCGACAAATAGGTGAAGCCCACAAACCGCTCCCCCTTCGGCAGCCTCCGTACAGATGTACTCACCGTTTCCATTGGCCGTAGAAATAACGCCACCCGCATCGGAAAGGGTCAAAGTACCCAAAGGCGTCACTGTTGGGTTTCGCCAGGCGTCCGCACCCTGTACAAAAAGCGTCACCTCGTCAATCCCAGCCGAGACCCGCAACGGTGTGGCCTGGACCTCGAGCAAGGAGAGCGCCCCAGCCACAGTTCTAAAACTCCTGGAGGTGCCAGCAATCCCCCGACCTTCGGCGGCCCCAAAGGCCTGAATCCCGTTGAACTCGCAGGCTGCAGTCGGAACGACGGTCACCGTGGCCATATCTATAAAAGTGTGGGTGAGGCCTAAGGTTCCACCAAAACAAACTTCGGTGAGTGCCACTGTGGCCGCTTGACCCCTGACTTGATGGCCATCCTCGTCCACCAAAGCCAAGCCGACTTCGAGTGCTTCTCCCGCCTGAATTGTGTCCATATCCTCGGGCAACGAGACCAAGAGCCTAGACACCCCTCCAGATCCAAAAGAAATCAGCGTTCGGCTAACTTCGGGCTCTTGGCCACGAAAGGTGGCCTGAACCTCAACCCAAACTTCATCGACCTCTGATGATGAAACCCCAATGAAGCCTTCACCACCTGCACTCAGCCGACCACTGACTGTGGTGCTGCCCTCTGAGCCACCAATACCGACTCCATCAATGCTAAGTCCCTGACCATCAGACAAAGTGGGCGAAAGAACCACCGATACCGATATGGGCTCGGGCACAACCTCACCCGCAGGATCGACCACTGCGATCTCCACGA
>DBIS01000074.1 GCA_002296975.1 Deltaproteobacteria bacterium UBA796
ACAGCACAAAAGACCATAAGGATTGGTCGGTGGCCCAAAGTCAAACGTTGCCGCAAACACCTCGGTATTAAGTACATTTCCTGTGACCGACCGGGGACTGGCTGCGGGCGGGTCAACATCAATGCGCGGCTTTGGCGCAATGGGCCAGCCATCATCAAGCTCGCTGACCAAGTCTCCGCAAACCCGATGGGCTATTTTTTGCTCAACTGGCGTAAGGGCCTTGACCCCTCCCTCATGGGAACTCTCCTCTGGGTCTTCCCCAAGCATGGTGCCTACGATGCGGCCCAACAGGGCGCCCTGGAGCACAATCATGCCAGGCAGTCCGAGGGGGTTGAAGCGAAGCAAACTGTAAATCGAACCTTCTCGGTACTCGCTATCGGCCAGCACCACCGAGAGCGCCTTGACCTCTACGCCAGCCACGCGCACCGGGATATCGACGCTCGAACGGTTGACCAGCCTTGCACGGACTTTATGAGCGACGGCACGAAAGAAATCCTCGACCGCCGGCATGGCAGCCTCAGCCTCTTTGCTCCGCTGACTCAACAGCTGAGTGGCATTCTCGGAATTGGTTTCGGCGGCGTCAGTCACTGGACCACAAACTCCGTAAAATACACCCGCTGAACCTGTATAGGCTCCAGCACTGCGTTCACCCGAGCATGGATGTCATCTTTAAGGCGAAACTTTCCGTCGATGCCTTCGAGTTCGTCGTAACTGTAGTCGCTGGCGAGTAGGATTACTGAATCCCGAAGCTGGGGCATGCGGGACTCGATTTTCTCTGCACTCTCAACCTCACTCTCGACCTGAATCTCCATCTGCAAAACCCGGCCCCCTGCAGAAGACCGCAGGTTGACGGTAAAGTTTCCGAGGTTGGTCATCGCAGTCTCTACCATGACGCTACCCTGATCCTTGCCCTCACCTTTTGTAGCGCTCGCCTCGTCTGCGGCCGGATCTGCCGGCGCCATCAACATGGACACCGCCCAGCCTATTCCACCGCCGATAATGAACACACCAACAATGCCTAAAACCAGTGGGAGCTTGCTTCGCTTCCCAACCTGAATCTCATCGCCATCATCGCCCTTGTCACCTTTTTCAGCCATCGCTACCTCCCACCTGACGAGCCTAAAGCCCGCACAACATCATGACCACTGGAGTTGTCGGACTGTACGATCAGCTCAACACGCCGGTTCCAAGATGAATTCCCGTCCACGATGTCAGCGGGAGCAAACTCCCCCAACCCGCGCACTTGCATTATTTTTCCTGGTACGCCTCGCTCTTGCAAAGCCTCCACCACGCTAACCGCCCGCATGGCAGATATCTCCCAGTTTCGAGAAGAATCCCCGGTACCGTCGGTATGACCCTCTATGTACAAATGTACATCCCTATCTTTCACTGCCATGGCAACATCCGCGATCAGCCCAAAGGCCGAAGGATGAAGCTGGGTTGAACCCGGTGCAAATAGTATTCGAGGATCTAGCATCACCCTTACTTCGGTCCGAGTCTTCGTCATCTTGACCAAGTCGTCAGAAATCTTTTTAGACAAGATGGCCTTTAATTGCTCAACGATCGGTTTTATTTGATCTTTTTTGCTTTTGGACTCACTGGTATTTGCGGCCGGATTCTTCTGTGCCTTCTCTGGACTTGGCGAATAACCACCCACACCAAAGGCCCGATTTAAGGATTCGATCACCTTATCGACACGCCCCGGATCGTCGAAGCTGGCCATGGCGAGCAACATCACGAAGAAGGTCAGCAGCAAGGTGACCATATCGGAGTACGTGACGATCCAGTCCGGAGCGCCCGCCCTCTTTTCGTCTGGTTTCTTTTCGCGTTTTTTGCCCAATTTACCCCGCCTCCTCGAACCTCTCGGATGGTGGCAGTTGGACATTTAAGCGATCGATCAAGAAACGTGGGCTTTCTCCACTCAAAATCGACAATAAACCCTGAGCGATCAATGCTTTTTCGGCAAGTTCGAGGATGCTTCGGCGTTTCATTTTTTCTGCTAAAGGGATACAAAACACGTTTGCGATGATCGATCCGTAAAATGTGGTGAGCAAGGCCACTGCCATCGCCGGGCCGATCGAACTGGGGTCAGACATGTTTTGAAGCATCTGCACCAAGCCGATGAGCGTCCCGATCATGCCGAGCGCTGGCGAAGCCCCCCCCATGTACTCCATCAAGCCGATGTTGACTTTGTGCCGTTCTTCGATCTTGTCGAGCTCACTGTAAAGCACATCCTCGATGGCCTCAGGATCGTGGCCATCGACCACCATCTGGATGCCACGCTTTAAAAACTCGTCGTCTTGGGTCCGCGCCACGTCCTCGAGGGCCAAGACGCCCTCACGCCGGGCCCGTGTGGACATCTGACGCATCAAGGTGAGGAGCTCCTCGGACTTCCTTGGCGCCTGCTGAAAAGCCTTCCTAGTGGCCTTCACCATGTCTTTCACTTCAGAGGCTGGATAGGCAACGAAGAGGATGAAGATGGAACCGATACCCACAATGAGCACCGAGGTCATGTCCCAAAAGATGATCAACGGCGATCCAAGCAAGATACCCATCAGGATCAAGCCGACGACTGTGACCAGTCCGATAATGGTAGCGATATCCATTTACGTGCCTCAGCTACTGTTTCGGATGAACATCATTAAAATTTTAGGACGGACTAAAAATAAGTCGTTTAAATTACCCAACACAACAAAACTCCAAAAGAGGCGCACGGACTCCCGCACCCCATACCGTCCAACTCTACACCAAACATACGACCCAGGAAGACTAAAAAATCCTAAGCTTTATTTTATCCTAACCTAAAAAAACAAAAGCGGGACCTTTCGGCCCCGCTTTGCTATTTGGAAAAAGAGTAGGTCA
>DBIS01000198.1 GCA_002296975.1 Deltaproteobacteria bacterium UBA796
A
The DNA here is from genome assembly GCA_002296975.1 of Deltaproteobacteria bacterium UBA796. Classification (GTDB taxonomy): domain Bacteria; phylum Myxococcota_A; class UBA796; order UBA796; family UBA796; genus UBA796. The sequence continues at coordinate 2 of DBIS01000198.1, forward strand.
TCGACCCAGGCGCCCAAGGCCCGAATAGCCGAAGTTTCGGCCTCGGAGAAAGGTGCAGGCCCAGGACGAAAGGCAGAGGTCGACCATTCAAAGTCGTAGTTTCGGTTTAGGTCGACAGTGTTTGCGTTGTACCGACTATGGGATGCAACCCCGTCTGGATTAATATGGGGGATTACCCACACTTCGGTAGTGTCTAGAGTGGCCGAAAACGCTGGATTTTGGAGCAGGTCCTCTGCGGTTTGGAAGGCGAGCGCCGCCGATGAGGTTTCGTCGCCATGGTGAGCGCCAAGAACGCGCACACGGTGGGCCGGGGTGTCTGAAGTCCCCAGCCGTAATCCCACGATGGGGCGCCCAAGTTCGGATGTGCCTATATCGACAAGCGTTGCTTTGTCTGGGTGATCCGCGGCAAGGCCTTCCAATGCGCTCACCATCTCCTCCGGCGACCGGTACTCGCCCGGCAACAACTTGCGCTCTGCGTTGAATGAATAGGTCAAGCCCGATTGGCGAAGCCGCTTCAAGGCTGAGGGCTCGGCGTGCATATGCCACCAATCGCCTTCCTGTCCTTCGACAAAGCCCATCCCCATGGCGGACATCAGCGCGCGTTCATCTTCGCTTTCGGCGAGCACCCAAACATCCAAAGTGGGCTTTGTGCTGCTATCTAGGCTGGGGGTGGCCCAAGCGCTTGCGATCCAAAGGAAATGGGCGAGGAGCAATGTCATGGGCGCATTGTACCCTGACTACTCATCCTCTGACATGGCCACGACTGGGGTGACGCCATTCATAAAGTCTAGCCAGGTGTCCCGGTTGGCCTCGAATGTGGGGCGCTCGGCCTTTTCGAGTTTTTGGGTGCGGGGCAGGTCGATGGTCATGGGGTTGACGTAGCGCCCATTTTTCCAGAATTGATAATGAAGGTGGGGGCCGGTGGACATGCCTGTGGAACCGACGGTGCCGATGACCTGTCCTTGCTTGACCCGCTGACCGCGCTTGACTTTGATTCGATTCATATGGGAGTAGCTTGATGCATAGGGCCCGGCGTGGTCGATTTTGACGAAGTTTCCGTGCCCACCGTTTCTGCCGGCCATCACAATCTTCCCTGCGCCCGTTGCACGGATTGGTGTCCCCCGTGAAGCGCCAAAGTCAGTTCCATTATGAGGGCGCCGTTTTTTGAGGACCGGATGAAACCGTTTTGGGTTGAAGCCGCTCGTCACCCGAGAAAAGGTGAGGGGTGAGCGCAAAAAAGCTTTCTTTCGGGCCACACCGTCGGCGTCAAAATAGCCGACGTCACCATTCTTTAATTGGTGTCGAATGGCTACAAATGCGTCATCTCTGTTCTGGAGGCGGACCGCGAGCGGGTGGCCGAGCTTGGCAAATTTCCCATCAAGGTAAAGCTCTTCAACGACCATCTTGACTTTAGCCCCGGCACGCAACTCGGTGTTGAAGTCCACATCGAACTCAAAAACCGAGGCGATGCTGACGATGTCTCCAGCCCGGAGGCCGGCCTTTGTGGCTGCTCCCCACAAAGTCGACTCAACACTGAACTCACGGATGGCTTCGGCGACTTCGTAAATGGTGGTATCGAGGGATGCGGTCCATGCGTCGTTTGCAAGGACAACGACAACAGTGTTGTCTTCGTCGAGTGGATAGTGGACGGCGTGGGGCGATGTGTCGCCTTCTCGCACCTTGAAGGTGAGGGTGCGTCCCGATCGAATTTTGGCCAGATCGTAAACCGGGAGGGCTGCATCCCGGATTGCGTGCGCGGATAGTCCAAGGTTTTGGAGGATCACGCCGAGGGTTTCACCAGACTCGATTGTGTGAAGCACATCGAATATCTTGGGCGGAGGCGGTGGCGTCGGCGCGACAATGACGCTTGTGTGGGTGGGTTGTGCATCTGGCGCGCTCACTTGCATGGCGATCGCGGCGATAACGCAGCCGATGACCACGGCGGGTGTCCAGCGGGGCATAGGGATTTCGGGGGTGTGAGTTTTTGCTCAGGGGGATTGAGCCGGAGGGAAGTACGAGAAGAGGACTACGGCGAGGATACAGACGGCAAGAGCGCCGATGCCTCCACCGATGACGATGCCACGAAAGATCGCGGATTGGGTGGGCCCCGAGGATTGGGGCTGCACCTTTTTGATAACCGGTTGTGAGTTGCTGGGCGGTTTTCGTGTTGCTTTGAGGGGCTCAAGCGCCTTGACGACTTGTGGGCGACTTTGGATTGCTGTGGGCGCATCATCGCGATCGGTGCTCGCCGCTTTGGGCGTGGTTGGTTCGGCTGGAGTATGGGCCGGGGCAATGTCTGGAGTTGGCTGTTGGGGAATGACTGCCTCTCCCAAGTCGAGGGTCGTCCCGAGCAGGCGTTCTGCATCCTTGGCTGGGGGGCGTTGTTTAAGGATGCGTGTGACGACCTCAGCGGCGTATCGTCTCATGCCCGCACCGCGCATTTCATCGGCCATAATCAACAAGGCCGCCTCAATTTCTCCGCAAGAGGGCCGTTGCTGGGGCTCCCAGTGCAGCATTTCGGCCAGCAGGTCTGCCAAGGCCGTGCTGTGGGATTTTATGTCCTCTAGTTGGCTTGAGAGGCGTGCGTTGTGTTGGTTCTCTCTGAGTTTTGGTTGCCCAAATACCTGTGCAGTCACCAACTCAAACAGCGTGAGGCCGATCCCATATACGTCGATTGCCGGGGTGACCTCGCCGGTAATGATGTAGTCGGGTGCCATATAGTTGAGGGTCCCGAGGACCATCTGGCCGGTGTGGCTCTCTCGGGCAGAAAATTTGGCCTGAGCAATTCCGAAGTCCAAGAGCTTTAAGGACCCAGATGCTGTGATCATCACGTTTGCTGGCTTTACATCGCGATGAACCACGCCGAGGGGTTCACGGCTTTGCGGGTGTATGGCTTTATGTGCCCTATCGAGGGTGCCCGCGATGATGGCCCCGATTTCAAGCACTGCTCGCAGAGGCGGAAGGCAGTTGGCCGAAATCGCCTGGGACAAGTCGATGCCCTCGATGTATTCCATCACGATGGCGTCGCGCGAGTTGATTTTCAGCAGGTCGATGACCTGGAGGATGTGGTCGTCGTGAAGGAGCCCAAGCAGGCGTGCTTCGTCCCGCATTCGGGTGATGAATATCTCCTTTTCGGCGTGGTCTTGGAGCACAATTTTTACGGCAACCGTTCGGCGAATTCCCTGGCCAGTGGCCAAGTCGGCTTTGTAAACTGTCCCAAAAGCACCTGATCCTATCGTCTCGTTGAAAGTCAGGGTGCGCACGGGTCTACTCGTCGATGGGGGTCATCCAGACGGTCTCGGGGGTGAGGCCAATCTGAGCCAGCGCCTTTTCATAGCGTTCTTCGGCGGGTGTATCGAACACGATCTCTGGGTCGATGTCCACGGCCAGCCAAGAACCTGATTTTATCTCATCGCTCAGTTGGCCAGGGCCCCAGCCAGCATAGCCAAAGCACAGTTCAAATTGTTTGCCTTCGCGAATAAGCGCAGACAAGCGATCAAGCGAAGGGGAGACTGCGACGCCCTCTACATTCCAGCCCTCGCCGTCCTCG
>DBIS01000200.1 GCA_002296975.1 Deltaproteobacteria bacterium UBA796
ACCTGGGGAAGCCACCCGCAGTATCTCCCGGGCCATGTCTTGCGGGTTTTTGAAGGTTTACTCGGCGGCTTGTTGCTGGGTATGGTGGGCGCTGTTTCGGACTTCGACCCCGTAAGCAGGCGTCAGCCCGGCGCGGTCCATCAGTGCCGTTGCAGCACGCACACGGGCGCCCAATGGGGCATTGGTATCGGCCAGAGAGGATTTATGGAGAAACTCTGATTGCCTGCTTTGTGTAATGTGGCAGTGTCTGACACCTATTGCTCGACATTGCAAACTCAGTCGCGCCAAAGACCCCCTGGGGCCCAGTGCTTGATGAACACCTCTCCCGCGTTGAGGGCCTCGACCACCGGCATGACGAAGGCGCCAATGAGGTCGGTCGCCTGGGCCAAAGACGGCATCTCACCGCCAACTCTGGCCTTCTTTTCATAGGCCTTCCACTGCGCGCATTTATCTGAAGCCGACGAGTACGCGGCGGTGAGCGCTATCGGAGTGGACGTCGGAAGCTCTGTCGCCCGTTGGCTGAACGTCGCATTGATCGCCTGGCCAAGGACACCGCCGTCGAATGACCGCCCCTTCGCGAGGGTCCAGATATCGAGAAAATCCTTTAAGCGGGTGTTGGCCATGTCCAGCGACACAATGGCCTCGAACTTTTCGGCGATGGTGGTCTCTGGTGTATAGCCAAGTAGCTCAGGCGTACCGAAGTCGAGCAGCGTCGGATAGGATATCGGCTGAGCTGAAGGCGTAATGATGTCGGCGAACCCGATGTCGACCTGCACCGTCACTTTGGCTTGGTCGAGCACACCACCGAACACGATTCGGACGCCGTTATATTTTGCCGCTAAACGGATCGCTTCGCCTTTGATGGACTTCGGATCGAAGCGGAGACCGTCATCCTCCACGGGCTGGTCCAAGCAGTCCTGCACAACACCGACGAGGTCCACCACAGACGCTGACTCTTCTCGATGGAGATCGATGTCTTTTGTTGCTCGGGTGAGCGAGCCACCCCACATCTGAAGCATCAATCCACCCTTGAGGACAAACAGGTCAGCGTGCTCGGACTTCGAGAGGCGGTAGAGAAAGCGTTCCATTGCGTAATATTGGAGCAGTTCATTGAACGAACGCCCCTTGGCTCGGGCACGGTTGAGCAAGCGCGCTCGGACCGAGGCCGGGATATTCTTGCTCTTTTTTGCCATCACACGGCCTCCAGATAAGGGATCATGATGGACTCCAGCTTGCAGGCTCTCGCATATTTGAGAAGCTCGGCTGGCGATATACCTCGTCTTTGCACTGCCTCTTTTAGGGCTTCAATGGCGACCTCCGTCCCGACGCGGTTCCTGAAACGAAAGCAGTCCACGACCGTCTTAGCGAGGTTGTAGATGCGTACAGGGACACCATCGAGATCGACAACATCCACCCCCATCGTCAGCGCAACTCCCGTGAGTTGGAGGACCTGGATCGGTGGGTAGTCCAGTTGAGGCTTCTTGGTGCCGCGCGGCAGGGCGACGTGAACAGCGCTCGGGATCTGGGTTGTTGCGCCGTGGTGCGAGAGCGCAGAGACGAGACAGACAACAGCCTTTGGCACCCGCAGCGCTACCGTCACAAGGTCTGGATTACTTAGCGGCGGGAGCGACGAGAGTCGGAAAACGCCTCGTGTCACGCAGTTGATGACGCCCTCATCTCGGAGGCTATAAAGTGTTCGCCGGTTGATTCCGAGGGCGAGCGCCTGCGTCATTCGCAGGAGCCCTCCATTTGCTTCGAAAATCTCTATTGCTGGGTGATGATTCATGCTGAGACAAACTTACCCCATGTGGCTGCACATGTAAACCTTTTGTTACGCGCTACCCCAACACCCTCATCCCGATCTCCGTGCCGCCGCGGCTCGGTCTGTGCTCCTTCTGGCAGGCCAGCGCTACAGCCCAAAATCGTTTCGGCTTGGTCGTGACATGCCAATAATATACGCAAACATTTTCCGGCGTCTCCTGTCGAAGATTCGGCACCCTGGCGGACAGTTCGACCGATGTGAGCCCTCGGCGACAGAGGAATTATGGGGAAACTCTGATTGCCTGCTTTGTGTCATGTGTCAGTGTCTGACACCTAATTGCTTCGACAGCCTCAACTTGCTGTGTCGCCTCCGCCCCAACTACCGCAAGCTTCAAATGCCTCCAGGTTTGTACCGCAATGTTCAACGAGCGGGGAATACTGGCCCTCTACACATTCCTCGGCGTCGAAATCAATGGCGGACCAGCAGTTAAGAAAGGTTTGGTACTCCGCCGTACAGTCTTCTTCATGGGCGTACTCCCAGTCCTGAATACAATCTACGAAGCATTCTCTAACGGTATACTGATGTCGATCGACACGGTGCTCAATGGTTCCATAGGGCGCACAGCGACCGTAAAAGCTATCTTGCCCTTTACACACATTATTGCAGTCAGAGGACGAAGCCCCTTCATCTTCGGCGTCGCCAAAGCACCCAAAAACCAAAGGAATCATCAACAACGACATCATCACAACCCGCATACAACCTCCTGAGGCACCGAGTCTACACGATGGGGGCACAAACAAAAGCCCCTCGAACTACAAGTCCGAGGGGCCTTGATTCTCCCGCTGGGAGTCGAGCCTACAGTGAGTACATCATGTAGTCTTGGCTACAGCAATATCAACCACTTACGAGTGCGAGTGTCAGCCATTTGCGGCTATCTGCGGTCAAACACCTGCACAACTGACCGACACAGAAATTGGGGTGGCCTGCCCACCAGAGGAGTGGCCTTCCCACCAGAGACAAAGCGCTCGGTGAAGTGAAACATGGTGGTGTCTGACACCGATCAGGCACAGCGTTTTGGAGCCGTCAGTTGCATGTGGCAAAGTCTGACAGCTCACGCTGACCCCACCCGCTAGAGGAAGCGGCGCTCACGAATAAGCACTATGATTGGTCGAGACCCTAAAGCCAGTCCGGTGCCGGCACCCACGGGGAGCAACTCAGCAATGAACCTACTTCGAACATCGCTCATTGCGCTTTTTCTGCTGTGCTGCGGGAAGCAAGCGGAGCCCAGTACCGCGACTCCCAAAGCACCCGCAGATCGAATGGTGCAATTACCGCTTGAACCCATCGACCATAAGACAATTCGCACGGCAATTCTGGATGTCGAGACACTGAACGGCCTGGAGTCCACCCACGGGCTGGCCAGCATGCTGGGGCTCACACCGCCCACCGCCACGCCACCATCAAACGCCTGGCTCACAGAACACAGTCCGCGATGGGCCGCACTTTCAGCGCACCTTGGCCAACGCATCGTATCCATCGCTACCGAAATTCAACGTGACCTCGTGGTCAACCACAAAGACGCCGTTCGATGGCCAGCCGGGAATGTTGGAAGACGACTCGACCCGAATTGGCTTCAATCCGACATCGCATTGTTCAAGCTGTCCGGTATCGTCAACCGGATGGACCGACGTGACTTTTTAACTGGAGAACCGTGCGGTGAATTGCGCCTGCTGTATCGACTGGCCTACCGTGCCCAGCGCACCGAACGCGAGGTTTCATCTCCGCTCCCGTTCACCTTGAATGTCGTCGCATCTACAAGCTGTCTCGAGGGCCCAGAAGCCGAAGCAAAAGGATGGGTTGTGCCGGAATCCGACTCCTTGGAGGACCGCCTGAACGCGCTGAAAAGTGGCCCTTTGGCTTATGATAAACTCAAACTCAAACAAGTCGAAGTGAACGCACAAGTTGTTCGATTCCCGTCTGGAGTTGAAACCGAATTTGCAGGTCAAGCACTGTATCTGCTCCGCGCCTATACATTCGATGAACAACACAACGCCATCGAGCGAACGCTTGAGAATACGCCCGACGTGATTGGCATTCTTAACAACGAAGCAATGCACAAAGATCTGCTCAATTGGGTGACCACCCATGTGAATGACATTGATCTTGGGGTGTACCAAATCCCAAAACGTTTTCTGGCAACAGAAGCCCTGTCATGGTCCACCTTGGGCATCAACCGCTGGGCCAACAAGCCCTTTGATGCCTTGTTTGCCAATCACCTGGATTCGATTCCACAGCCTGGCGCCAAATCACTCTGGGTTTCGACACCAAAGGCAGTGGTTGACCGCCTCAACAACGGAAGTTGCATCGGGTGCCACCAATCCAGCACCACGGCAGGCTTTCACCTGCTGGGCAACGATGATCCCACGCTGTCCGGCGTGACCAATCGGCTGCAATTGCCGTTTTCAGCTCATTTCCATGCCGAACAATCTCGCCGCCAGCTCGCAGTGGCCGCACTGGCCAACGGAGAAGAGCCAAGCCGGTACCGCCCGCATTCACTCACCACAGGGCAACCGTCGGCAGCCACCAATGGAAACTGCATTCCCTCCGAACACACCGGTGATTTCAAGAACCTGAATGGACTGACATGCGCAGCGGATCAAACCTGCGAAGTCGTAGTTCGGGATGAACGGGTGGGCATTCAATTCGGCCAATGCATGCCCAAGGAATCCGACCTGAAGGCTGGGAACACCTGCCGAAGCGGCACCATCATCGCCTCAACTATTTCGACCAAGGGTGCGTTTAACCTTCGTGCCTACGCCGAGACATTTCAACAACAACAACGCTACGAGCTTCCCGAAGACAAGTCGTTCGACTATGAAGCGTTCAACTGCAGACCCACTGTCATCGGTGTTCCTCTCGGCCGTGCATTCCGACGGTGCACCAACAGCGAACGCGATTTTGAAGCGATTTTGGCCAACCCCGAAGTCGAGGAAATATGTGCTGTGGTGGGGGGCAGCCGTTTTGATGCCTGTGTCGAAAAGGACTTTCACAGTTGCCTCGATCAAGTGATCGGCCGTGGAATGGTCAGCAGTTGCAATCAAGATCACTTCTGCCGCGAAGACTACATCTGCCAACAACTTCCGTACCAACTCTCCGGTGTACCCACCGAGCAAGGTCAGGCACTGGTTGAACGCGGGACAGGGTTTTGCACACCCACATATTTTGTGTTTCAACTGCGGCTCGACGGCCACCCCACACCATAGTGCCGCCAGCGAGGAGGTTCAGCCGCAGCCTATAAGTTGTACATCATGTAGTCCTGCCACAAGCAATATCAGCTACTTACGGACCCCATCAGGTGCCAACTGCAGCCATCTGCGGTCAGATACCGACACAACTTACCGACACAGAATTGAGGTCACAGTTCGGGTGGCTGCTGATCGCTCACTCCGTTCGCTCGGCTGAACCCATCACCCGAGCACCACTGGCCGGGCGCTCCCACTCCGCCGGTGCGCTGTCCCTGGCGGCTTCGCACG